>JANQGP010000121.1 GCA_028277265.1 Woeseiaceae bacterium
GCGGCCATGGTCAGTACCGCACGCCGTTTGAGGTGATCCTCGAGCGCCTCAAACGGCGTGCGGTACTGACCATGGCCGCGTGCCGTGCCGCGCTGCCGCATCTGCAGAAAAGTCCGCAGGGCCGCATCATCAACATGGGCTTTCTGCGCAGCTGTTTCGCCGCCAATGGCGGCGAAGCGCGGGCCCGCGCCGAGCAGGATCTTGCGAACCTGACCCGGGCGCTTGCCGCGGAGGCCGGCGAGGCCGGAATCACGGCCAATTACATTCAGCCCGGCGCGGTCATGACACCGGAAAGCCGCGAGGTCTTTCGCAGGGACAAGGCCCTGCGCGATCACTGCATCCAGGGATCCGCGCAGCGTCGCCTCGGCGAGCCTGTCGACGTCGCGAAGGTTGCGCTGTTTCTGGCCAGCGACGACGCCATGTTCGTGAACGGCACCGGCGTCGCCGTCGACGGCGGCCGCCTCGGCAACTAGGGCCCGTGAACACGACGCAAGCGAACTCTGAAATGCACCCCGTACTCGACGACCTGATCACGCTGCTCAGGCTGGAGCGCATCGAGGACAACATATTTCGGGGTGCCAGCCGCGATATCGGCAGCCCGCAGGTCTTCGGCGGGCAGGTCCTCGGACAGGCGCTGTCGGCCGCGCAGCATACGGTCGAGGACCGCGTGGCGCACTCGCTGCATGCCTACTTCCTGCGCCGTGGCGACATCAAAGCGCCTATCGTCTACGAGGTCGATCGGGCACGCGACGGCAGGAGCTTTTCGAATCGCCGTGTCGTCGCGATCCAGCACGGCCGGCCGATACTGAACCTCGCGGCATCGTTCCAGTTGCCGCAGGACGGACTGTCGCACCAGTGCGCGATGCCCGACGTGCCGGAACCCGAGGGTCTCAAGGATCTGACGCACCTGGCGCAGGATGTGCTGGACAGCATTCCGGTGAAACTGCGGCGCTTCATGACCGATCAGAGGCCGTTCGAATTTCGTCCGGTGGAGCAGTCGAATCTCGATGAACCGCGCAAGCAGCCGCCCGTCAAGCAGGTGTGGATTCGTGCGGTGGATGCCGTCCCCGACGGCACGGCATTGCACCAGAACCTGCTCGCTTATGTGTCGGATTTCGAGTTGCTCACGACATCGACGTTGCCGCATGCCCTGCCGTTCACTCGCGGGAACCTGGTCCTCGCGAGCCTCGATCACGCCATGTGGTTCCACCGCGCGTTCCGCATCGACGAATGGTTGCTCTATGCGATGGAAAGCCCGAATGCCTCCGGCGCGCGCGGTTACGCGCGCGGGCAGTTCTTCACGCGCGACGGCACACTGGTCGCATCGACCACCCAGGAGGGTCTGGTGCGTGTCGTCGATCCGGAGCGCGTCAGGAAACGCTCGAACCCCAGGCATCAGGTTTAGCAGCCAGTTCCTCATTGAACCGCGCCGCGTTCTTCACGTAGACCTCGGCCGACCAGCCGATGTGTGCGATCTCCTCGTCGGTCAGTTCGCGCGCGATGCGGGCGGGTGCGCCGAGTATCAGCGAGCCGTCGGGGAATTCGCGGTTCTCGGTGACCAGTGCGTGCGCGCCGACGATGCTGTTATCGCCGATGCGGGCGTTGTTGAGCACTGTGCTGCCGATACCGACGAGGGAGTTGTTGCCGATGCGGCAACCGTGCAGCATGACCTTGTGGCCGATGGTTACGTCGCTGCCGATGACGAGCTCGATACCGGGATCCGTGTGCAGCACGCTGCCGTCCTGAATGTTGCTGCGCTCGCCGACGATCAGCCAGTCGTTATCGCCGCGCAGTACCGCGTTGTACCAGACGCTCGCTTTGTCCTTCAGCCGAACGCTGCCGATGATTGTCGCATTGTCGGCGATGAAGTGACCGCCGCCTTCCAGCTCGGGCGAACGCTCGCCGAGCGTGTAGATCACTTGGCCTTGCCTTGCGCTGCAACGGCTGCCGCCGCCCGGGCAATCTCCTCCGGATCGCCGAGGAATTCCCGCTTGACGGGCCTCAGGTCGTCGTCCAGTTCGTAAGCGAGCGGTACCCC
This sequence comes from Woeseiaceae bacterium, assembly GCA_028277265.1. Lineage (GTDB taxonomy): Bacteria > Pseudomonadota > Gammaproteobacteria > Steroidobacterales > Woeseiaceae > UBA1847. The sequence goes on from JANQGP010000121.1 coordinate 2,039, forward strand.
GGTCGGAATATTGAAGCCGGTGATCTCTTCGTCGGAGACTTCGTCGAGCATCTTTACGAGCGCACGCAGGCTGTTGCCGTGCGCGGCGACCAGGACGTTCTTGCCGGCCTTCAGATCCGGCACGATCACGTCGTCCCAGCAGGGCATGACGCGCTCGAGCGTCAGTTTCAGTGACTCGCAGCCGGGCAGGCCATCGATACCCGCGTAACGGGGATCGTGAATCGGGTGACGTTCGTCGTCGGTTTCCATCGCAGGTGGCGGGATATCGTAGCTGCGGCGCCAGATGTGCACCTGATCATCACCGTATTTGGCGGCGGTTTCCGCCTTGTTCAGGCCCTGCAGTGCACCGTAGTGCCGTTCGTTCAGGCGCCAGTCGCGCACCACCGGAATCCACATGAGGTCCATCTGGTCGAGCATGTGCCAGAGCGTGCGGATCGCCCGCTTGAGCACGGACGTGTACGCGATGTCGAAGTCGTAGCCGAGGTCCTTGAGCAGTTTGCCCGCGGCTATGGCTTCATCAACGCCTTGTTCGGTCAGGTCGACGTCTTTCCATCCCGTAAAGAGATTCTTCAGATTCCAGTCACTCTGGCCGTGACGGCAGAGTAAGAGCTTGCCAGCCATGTATGCTCCCTGGCAGCCAACCGGCTGCTGGTGTTGGGCGACGTAGTCGCGATCAGCTTGATATGAGGTCTCGCAGCTCCTGCGCTGCGACCGAGAGGGTAGCAAAATCGACCTGCCGTAGCTTCATTTCCTCGATCATATGCAGGTAGCGCCCGACCTCGTGTTCGCGCTTCGCCAGCCACTGATCGACGATCTGCCGGGGATCCCGTTTGCTGCGCCTCGTCAGCAGGCGCAGGCCGACGGTTCGCCGGATACGGTAGATCTCGTCGCGCAGGTTGCTGCGCGCCATCGCCTGCCAGCGCCCCCGTACCTTGAGGTCTTCGGCGGAGTTGTGCAGCCAGTAGATATGCAGCGAATCGTTGAGCCTCGCGTATAGCCGTGCCGAGTCGATCACGTCACGGTGGCGTTCAGCCGCGATATCGACGATGTCGAGCGCCGGGCGAGTCAGGATCAGCAGTGCGACGCGCCTCGCAAGATCCTCCGGAACGCCTTCGGAGATCCAGTGGTGTTCCGCTTCCTGCATACGGGCGTGCGTGGCGCGGGATACGTAGGTCGCGGACCGTGAGTAGACGCGGTTCATGCCGTCCCTCAAGCGATCGACCGCGTCGACGATGTCGAGTTCGTCGCCATACTGCTCGATCAGCCAGTAACTGGCATGACGCAGCGTCCGGCTCACCTCGAACATCATGCGCATCTGAACGGTCGCGGGGATCTTGTGGTCCATCGCCTCGATCGCGTGCCACAGGGGCCGGGCCCGGCAGATGATCCGGGCCGTCTCGTAGGCCCGGGCAACCGTGACGATGTCCGCGCCGGTATCGGTCTGCGCACGCTTGACGAATGCGGGTCCCATGCGATTGACGAGGTCGTTGGCGATAAGCGTGGCCAGGATCTGCCCGCTCAGGCGGTGCTCGGGGATCAGTTCCTCGTAACGGCGACGCAGCACGGCCGGGAAGTAGCGCTGGGGATCGATCTCGAGGAAGTCGGTCAGCGCTGTGCCGGAATCGACCAGCCCGTCGTACAGATCGATCTTCGCGTAACTCAGAACGACCGCGAGTTCGGGCCTCGTGAAGCCCTGCTTGCGGTTGCGGCGTTCCTCGATCTCCGTTTCGTCGGGCAGAAACTCGAGGTCACGGTCCAGCGACCCGGAGCGCTCGAGTGTCGTCATCAGTCGCGCGACTTCATCGACGCGCTCGGACGACAGCATCTCGCTCATGCTGATCGCCTGTGTCTGCAGGTAGTTGTTGCGCAACACGAGGTTCGTCACGTCGTCGGTCATCGAGGCCAGCAGCGCATCGCGCTTGTTGCGCGTCATACGTTTCTTCTTGACGACGTCGCTGAGCAGGATCTTTATGTTGACTTCGCGGTCGGAGCTGTCGACGCCGCCCGAGTTGTCGATGAAATCGGTATTGATCCGGCCGCCATTGAGGCTGAATTCGACGCGGGCGCGCTGTGTCAGTCCGAGGTTGCCGCCCTCGCCAATGACGCGACACCGGAGTTCGTTGGCATCGACGCGCACGGCATCGTTGCTGCGATCACCGACGTCGGAGTGTCCTTCGCTCGACGACTTGACGTAGGTGCCGATACCCCCGTTCCAGACCAGGTCGACCGGCATCTTCAGGATCGCGCGGATGAGCTCGTCGGGCTGCAACGAGGCGTCCTGGACATCGAGCAGCTTGCGAGCTTCATTGCTGAGGCGGATGGTTTTCGCTTGCCGCAGGAAGACTCCGCCGCCTTTGGATATCAACTGCTCGTTGTAGTCGTCCCAGCCGCCCTGTCCGCGAAACAGGCGCTGACGCTCCCTGAAGCTCGCCGCCAGGTCCGGGGACGGATCGAGAAAGATGTGGCGATGATTGAACGCGGCGACCAGCTTGATGTGCTTCGACAGCAGCATGCCGTTGCCGAACACGTCGCCGCCCATGTCGCCGATGCCGGCGACCGTAAACGGCTCGTTCTGCGTGTCCAGGCCCTGTTCGCGGAAGTGCCGTTTCACCGCCTCCCACGCGCCACGGGCCGTGATGCCCATCTTCTTGTGGTCGTAGCCGGCGGAGCCGCCCGACGCGAAGGCGTCGTCCAGCCAGAAATCGTAGTCGGCCGAAATGCCGTTCGCGATGTCGGAGAACGTCGCCGTGCCCTTGTCCGCGGCGACGACGAGATAGGGATCGTCGCCGTCGCGGCGGATGACGCCCTCGGGCGTGACGACCTCGCCGTCGATGACATTGTCGGTGATGTCGAGCAAACCCGAAATGAACATCCTGTAGCAGTGCACGCCGTTTTCGAAGATCGCCTGCCGGTCGCCTTTCGGCGCGTGCTTCGGGAAGAAACCGCCTTTGGCGCCGGTGGGTACGATGACCGTGTTCTTGACCACCTGCGCTTTCATCAGTCCCAGCACTTCCGTGCGGAAGTCCTCGCGGCGATCCGACCAGCGCAGTCCGCCGCGGGCGATGTCGCCGCCGCGAAGGTGGACACCCTCGACGTCGGGCGAGTAGACGAAGATCTCGAATTTCGGTTTCGGCAGCGGAACCTCGGGCAGGCGCTCGGGATCGAGTTTGATCGAGATGTAGGGCTTTGGCTCGCCGTCGTCCGTCAGGTAGAAGTTGCTGCGCAGCGTTGCTTCGACGCCGCCGGCAAAGGCGCTGAGAATTCGATCCTCGTCGACGTTAGAAGCTCGTTTGAGCGCGCGCCGGACCTTGCCGCGAATCTCGCGCAGGTTGCGGGCGCGGCGTGACTTCGCGACACCCGGGTCGAACTGCAGCCCGAATTGCTGTACGAGCAGCCGGGCGAACTCAGCATGCGCGACAAGCACGTCCTCCATGTAGTCCTGGCTGAAGGGAAGGCCGAGCTGCAGGATGTGCTTGGCGTAGCAGCGCAACAGCGAGACATCGCGCCAGCCGAGATTGGCGCCGACGATCAGGCGATTGAAGCCGTCGTTTTCGGCCACACCGTGCAGCACCGCCATGAAGCACTCCCCGAAGCGCTCGGAAACGGCATCGACGTCGACTTCCTCGCCGCTTTCGTGCCGCAGGTGGAAATCCTGGATCCAGAATGACTCACCCGAGCCGAGCGTCGTCTCGTACGGACGCTCCGTATAGACGTCGCAGCCCATTTCCTCGAGGACCGGCAGCGCATCCGACAGCGCGATCGGCTCGCCGGCACTGTACACGATGAATCGCAGGTCGCCGGGATCGAGGCCCTCGGCACGATAAAGGTCGACCGATCGCGGGATGCCGTCACGCACCATCGCGTCGATAGCACTGATGTCGCCGCAGGTCTCATAGGGCGATGTGTCCTCCTGGTAGCCGACCGGGAAGATCCCGCCGAACGCGCGCCAGAGGCGCCGGCCTTCCTCGGGACCGCAGGTCGCCAGCAGCTCCTGCTGGAGGCGGTCGGACCAGGTCACGACGAGCTCGGCGATCTGCTGCTCGATCTTCTCGATGCTGACGCGCAGCCGCCTGCCTTCCCTGGTGCGGACGATCAGGTGGACGCGCGCGAGCGCCGACTCCGAGATCTGCACGGCCGAGTCGACCGAAATGCCCTCGAAGTCGTCCATGAGCAGCGCTTCGATCTGGCGGCGGATCGCAGTCGTGTACTTCTCACGGGGTACGTAAACGAGGCAGGAAAAGAAACGCTGGAACGCATCCCGCCGCACGAAGAGTTTCACGCGCTGCCGGTCCTGAAGGTTCAGGATGCCGACGACCGTCCGCGTCAGGTCCTGGATCGTCGTGTGGAACAGTTCCTCGCGCGGGTAGGTTTCGATGATGTGCAGCAATGCCTTGCCGCGGTGACCCGTTTCATCGACCCTGGCGCGCTCGAAAACACGGCGTACCTTGTGACGCAACAGCGGGATGTTGCGCGGGCTCTCGCTGTAGGCCACCGAAGTCAACAGGCCGATGAAACGGCGTTCGCCGATGGCGTTGCCGTTCTTGTCGTAGACCTTCACGCCGACGTAGTCGAGGAACGCGGGCCGGTGGACGGTCGATCGCGAATTTGCCTTCGTCAGGATCAACCAGTCGCGCGACCGCGTCAGGCGTTGCATCTCCGCGGTCAGCTCGACCGGTTTTGCGTCCGCTGGCTCGCGGGACAACACGCCGAGACCCGTGCCTTCAACGGAATGCAGGAACCGGCGTTTGCCGCTCTTTTTCAGCTTGTATTCGCGATAGCCGAGAAACGTGAAGTGATCGTCCGCGAGCCAGTCGAGCAGGGCCTGGCTCTCGGATCGCAGCAACGGGTCCGCACCCTTGGGCCCGAACTGCAGGAGATCGCGCGTTTCGCGCATCCGTTGGCGCATCGCACCCCAGTCGCGCACGGTCATGCGGACGTCGGCGAGTACCTTGATGATCTCCTTGTGCAACAGCTTCAGTGCCTGCTCGTCCGTTTCGCGATCGATGGCGAAACGTATGAAGGACTCCGAGTGGGATTCGTCGTCAAACGGCTCGGTGATCGCCTTCAGGTTGCCGTTCCTGTCGCGCCGGACCCAGACGATCGGGTGCACGGTGATGTGTACGGCGAGACCATGGCGATTGATGGCGGAGGCGACGGAGTCGACGAGGAACGGCATGTCGTCGTTGACCATCTCGACGAACGTGAACGGCGATTCGTAGCCATGCTCTTTCTTGGTTGCGTTGAAGATCCGCAACAGCGATTCGTCCTTCCGCCGCTTCGCGCCGAACTCGAGGTGATCGAGGGCGGCTCTCGCCATGACGGGCTCCGATCGCCCCTGTATGTCCTCGACCGGCACGTCGGCAAAATACTGAGCGAGGTAGTGATTGACCTCGTCCTGGTTCTTGATGATTCTGGATGGAACTCGTGCGGCTAGAATGGCATCGACGATGTCCTTGCGAAGGTCGCCGCTGCGCCGTCTTTCTTTTGATGTCACTGCGTTTGCCCCGTGGGTACAGCCAACCCGGAAGCCGCGATTCTAGCCTGAATGAAACGCCAGTTACATATGCACCAGCCGTTTGTTCCTGCGGGCAACGGCGCCGCTGATCAGGGTGTGCCGATCAGCCGGGCACGGGCCAGAAGGCGCTCCATGATGTTGTTGAGCTGCTCGAGTTCGTCGGGCGAGAAGCCCTCGAGCAGGTCGCGCTCGAAGCCGAGCGCCAGTTCCGCGATCTCGTCGTGCAGCTGTTTGCCTTCTTCGGACAGGTTCAGTATCGAACGGCGTTTGTCGGCGTCGGCAAATTCACGATCGATGCGGCCGTTCTTGATCAGCTTGGTGACCGCACGACTGACGGCGACCTTGTCCATCATCGTACGCTCGGCCACCTCGACGGCGGACAGCCCCGGAAAGCGACCGAGAACGGCGATGACGCGCCACTCGGGGATCGATACGTTGAAACGCTTGTCGTAAGCGCGGGCAACCGTCGTGCTGACCGTGTTGGAAAGCACCGCCAGCCGGTACGGCATGAAGTCTTCGAGTTTAAGATCGGTGCTCATGGGATCAATTTATCACGCAAGGTGCGGCAGGGCGAGATAAGCCGTCGACTGCATCTCGATCAGCCGGCTGCTGGTCCGGCCGAACTCGAACTTGAGTCGCGTACCCCGGTAGAGCTCGTCGACGCCCGCATCGGCCGACAGGATGAGTTTCACGCGGCGATCATAGAACTCGTCGACGAGTGAGATGAAGCGCCGCGCCTGGTCGTCCTTTGTCGGGTCGAATTGCGGCACGCCCGAAACGATGACCGACGGATACCAGCGCGCGAGCTCGATGTAGTCCGCCTGGCTGCGCGGGCCATCGCACACGTCACCGAAACGAAACCACGCAATGCCCTTGGCACAGCGGTAGGCGCGTATGGGCCGGCCGTTGATGTCGAGGTCTGTTTCGATCTCCACGTGTATCGATGCGGACTCGTCGAAGAAATAGGCGAGCTTGTCAGCCGCGGTCGGATCATGCGTCAGCAGGTAGGTGCCGGCTTTTTGCAGCAGCCGCAGCCGGTAGTCGGTATCGCCATCCATGTTGACGACGTCCGTGAATTCGTTGAGCAGCGCGATTGCCGGCAGGAAGCGCTGCCGTTGCAGCCCGTCTCTGTAAAGGTCCTCCGGCGGCGAATTCGAGGTCGTTACGAGCGTGACGCCCCGATCGAACAGGCCTTTGAGAAGACGCGCGAGTATCATTGCGTCTCCGATGTCGCTGACGTAGAACTCGTCGAAACAGAGAACCCGGGTGTCGCGTGCAATACCGGCAGCAACGGTGTCGAGCGGGTCCTCGATGTCTCCGAGCTTTTTCAGGCGACCGTGAACGTCGTGCATCATTCGATGGAAGTGGACACGTTTCTTCGCCTCGATGGGCAGCGACTCGTAGAACAGGTCCATCAGGAAGGTCTTGCCGCGGCCGACGCCGCCCCACAGGTACAGTCCGCGCACACCGGGGTTGCGACTGCGCCGGCCGAGCAGGGCACCCAGACCGCGACGGCCGGTCCGGTGCGCAAGCAGCCGGTCCTGGAGATTTTCGAAACGGGCGATGACCTCGAGTTGCGCCGGGTCTCGCACATGCCCCTCGCGCTGCAGGCTTTCCTCGTAGGCTTCGCGTATCTTCAAAGTACCCCCAAACTGGCGTGTGTCGCCCGGATAGGCGCACGGCAAGATTACATGCCTGATAAGATACGGCCAACAAAAGGAGTCGGGAAAAGATGTCAGAAGAATACGAACGGGAATCGATGGAGTTCGATGTCGTCATCGTCGGTGGTGGTCCGGCCGGCCTCGCCGCGGCGTGCCGATTGATGCAGCTGGACGACAGTCTCTCGGTCGTCGTTGTCGAGAAGGGCTCGGAGATCGGCGCACATATTCTGTCGGGCAACGTCTTCGAGCCGACCGGGCTCGACGAACTGTTCCCCGACTGGAAGGAGAAGGGCGCCCCGGTCAAAACGGCGGTGACCGGCGATCGCATCCACTACCTGACCAGCGAGACCGGAGCGATGCCGGTACCGGGCTTCTTCCTGCCGCGGCCCATGCACAATCACGGCAATTACATCATCAGCCAGGGACAGCTCTGCCAGTGGATGGGCGAGCAGGCCGAGGCGATGGGTGTCAACGTGTTTCCCGGTTTCGCCGCGTCCGAGGTGTTGTACGACGATGGCGGCCGCGTCACCGGTGTTGCGACCAGCGACATGGGCATCGGCAAGGACGGACAAAGAAAGGGTTCGTTCACGCCCGGCTACGAATTGCTGGGCAAGTACACGATCTTTGCCGAGGGGGTGCGAGGGAATCTCAGCGAACAGCTCATGCAGAAGTTCGACCTGCGCGCCGATGCGGACCCGCAGCACTACGGTATCGGCATCAAGGAAGTCTGGGAAGTCGATCCTGCGTTGCACGAAGAAGGGCTTGTCGTGCACACGACCGGCTGGCCGCTCGACAACCATACCGAGGGCGGCGGGTTCCTCTATCACGCCGCCAATAACAAGGTCTACCTCGGTCTCATCATCGCGCTGAACTACCGCAATCCGCATCTCTCGACGTTCGACGAGTTTCAGCGCTGGAAACTTCATCCGCAGGTTCGGCGCTACCTCGAGGGCGGAAAACGCATCGGTTACGGGGCCCGTGCCGTCAACAAGGGCGGCTTGCAGTCGCTGCCGAAGCTGGCGTTTCCGGGCGGCATGCTCGTCGGCTGCGGCGCCGGTTTCCTGAACGGCGTCAAGATCAAGGGCGCCCATACGGCCATCAAGACCGGCATGCTCGCGGCCGAGAGTGTTCACAAGGCGCTGGCCGCCGGCGACCAGGGGCAATCGGAGCTCGGCGACTACGAGGAAAGCGTCAAGGCCTCGTGGGTGCACGAGGAATTGTACCGCGGCCGGAACTTCGGCCCGGCGTTGCACAAGCTGGGCATGTTCCTCGGCGCGGCATTCGCTTTCGTCGACCAGAACATCTTCTTCGGCAAGCTGCCGTTCACGTGGCGCAACCGCGATCCGGATCACGAGTCGCTGATGAAAGCATCGGAGGCAAAGCCCATCGACTACCCGAAACCCGACGGCGTCATCACGTTCGACAAGCTGTCGTCCGTGTACCTGTCGAACACGAACCACGAGGAAGATCAGCCGTCACATCTCAAGTTGCGGGACGAGTCGATACCGGTCGCCTACAACCTGCCCGAATTCGACGAGCCGGCACAACGGTATTGTCCGGCCGGCGTCTACGAGATCGTCGATGAAGGTGGCGAGAAGGTGTTTCAGATCAACGCGACGAACTGCGTGCATTGCAAGACTTGCGAAATCAAGGACCCGAAACAGAACATCGTCTGGGACGTCCCCGAAGGCGGCGGCGGTCCCAACTACGTGAACATGTAATCGGCCACCGTATTTGAACCTTACTTGGGTTGCATGCGGATCGCGCCGTCGCAGCGGATCGTTTCGCTGTTGACGTAGGTCGTCTCGTAGATGTACGCGACAGTGTCCGCGTACTCCTCGGGCTTGCCGAGGCGTTTCGGGAACGGCACCTGGGCGGCCAGTGAGGCCTGCACGTCGTCGGGCATGCCCGCCATCATCGGCGTCAGCATGATGCCCGGCGCAATCGTATTGACACGAATGCCGAATTGCGAAAACTCGCGCGCGAGCGGCAGCATCATCGCGTGCACGCCGCCCTTCGACGCCGAGTAGGCGGCCTGGCCGATCTGGCCTTCGAACGCGGCGATGGACGCGGTGCTGATGATCACGCCACGTTCGCCGTCCTCGGTGGGCTCGTTGGCGTTCATGACGGCCGCGGCTTCCTTGGTCACGTTGAACGTGCCGATCAGGTTGATCTGGATGACACGACTGAAGTTGGCGGTCGGTCACGGCCCATCGCGTCCGAGCGCCCGGCCGGCATCGGCAACGCCGGCACAGTTGACGGCGAGCGTGATGCCGCCCATCGTGTCGCCGGCCTGTGAGATGGCCGCCTTGACCGAGTCTTCGTTCGATACATCGGTGCTGACGTAGCCGGCGCGCTCGCCGAGTGCTTTCACACTCTCGGCACCCAGCTCGTCATTGATGTCCAGAAGGACGACCTGGCCGCCTTCGTCGATGACGCGTTGCGCCGTGGCAAACCCGAGTCCCGATGCGCCGCCCGTAACGACGGCTTTGGCTTCTGACAGTTTCACGTGTCTCTCCCTAGAGTATTTCGTAGGCAACCGCCGTGGCTTCGCCACCGCCGATGCACTGTGTCGCGATGCCGCGTTGCAAACCGCGCGCCCTGAGCGCGTGCAGCAACGTGACCGAGATGCGGCAACCGGTCGCACCGATCGGGTGGCCGAGTGCGCAGGCGCCGCCATTGACGTTGGTCTTGTCGTGCGAGATGCCGACGTCTTTGAGCGCGGCCATCGTCACGACGGCGAAGGCCTCGTTGATCTCGTAAAGGTCGACGTCGTCCGGCGCCCAGTCGAGCGCTTCGTGCAGTTGCTTCAATGCATAGACGGGTGCCGTCGTGAACCATGCGGGCTCCTGCGCGAATGCGGAGTGACCGACGATGCGCGCAATCGGCTGCAAGCCGCGCTTGTCGGCCTCGGACGCGCTCATCAGGACGACCGCCGCCGCCCCGTCGGATATCGACGACGACGTCGCCGCGGTCACCGTGCCGTCTTTGCGAAACGCCGGCCGCAACTTCGGAATCTTGTCGACGCTGACCGTGCCGGGCGTCTCGTCGATATCGACCGTGACGTCCCCGCGTCGCGAGGCGATCGTGACCGCAGCGACTTCGTCGGCGAACGAGCCATCGCCGACGGCCCGTTGTGCGCGGGTGACCGACTCGATGGCGTAGGCATCCATCTCCTCGCGAGTGAAGCCGTACTTGTCGGCCGTCTCCTGGGCGAAGTGGCCCATCATATCGCCGGTGAACGAGTCCTGCAGGCCGTCCCAGAACATGTGGTCCAGCGCCTGCCCGTGTCCCATGCGCATGCCCGCGCGGGCTTTCGGCAGCAGGTAGGGTGCGTTGCTCATCGATTCGAGACCGCCCGCGACGACGATGTCCGCACTGCCGGCCTTGATCATGTCGTGCGCGAGAATGATCGTCTCGAGGCCCGAGCCACACATCTTGTTGACCGTTACGCAAGGCACACCCTCGGCCACGCCGGCCGCGAGCGCGGCCTGGCGGGCGGGGGCCTGGCCCATGCCTGCCGGGAGCACGCAGCCCATCAGCACGCGATCGATGTCGGCGCCGTCGACCTTGCCGTCTTCGAGCGCGGCCGCGATCGCCGTAGCGCCGAGTTGGGGTGCGGTTGCGCCGCCCAGTGCGCCCTGGAAGGCGCCGATCGGGGTCCGTTTGGCCGCGACGATGACTACCGAGTCCGAACTCATGGGTCTGCTCCAGGCTGTGCCGGTATAGCGGTGAAGGGCGGACACTTTCGGCCAATTCCGGCCCGCGCGCAATACTACAAACTAGCTATACGGAGGCGCCGTTTCGTCACGCAGGTCGGGCTCGCCGACGACCGCGAGAATGCGCTGCCGGGCGGCCTCGGCGAGTCCGCGGCTCGTCTCGAATTCGGCATCGCCCGGCGCGATCGCCGGCAGAATGTCGATACGCAGCGGGCCGCGCCGCGGCAGGAAACGGTTGGCCGGCAACACATAGCGCGACCCGCGAATGGCGACCGGAACGACCGGCAGGTCGCCTTTCTTGGCGGCGACGAACGCACCCGGCCGAAAGCGCAGGATCCCGGGCTCGGCCTGGAAGGTGCCCTCGGGGAAGAAGCCCAGGGATTCGCCGCTCTGGGCGGCCTTGACGATCTGCCGGGCGTCTCGGGAGCTGCCGCGCACGTCGGTGCGCTCGACGAATCGGGAACCGCCGCGCCGCAGCAGGAAGTGCGCCGGGGCGAAGTCCCGCATTTCGCCCTTGATCACGAAATTGAAACGCCAGGGCAGGTAGCCTTTGAGAAGCACGCCGTCGAGGTAGCTGGCATGATTGGCGACGACGATGCAGTTGTCGACCGGCAGGTTGTCCAGACCCCTTAAGTGCACCTCGAAGCGGGGCAGGACGAAGGTCATGCGGGCGGCCCAGGTCACGAATTTCTGGCGTCGCTCGGCTGACGGGACGATCAGGACGACAATGAGTGACAGCAACACGGCGGTGCCGAAGGAGAGCCACGCGAAGAGGCCCCAGAGAGTCGCGAGCACGCGTGTGACCCAGTTCACTTTATGTTAACGCCTTCCCCAATATGTGACAGCGGTCACGCCGGGCTCTGAGTATCCCCAGCATACTCAGAAACCTTGAAAAATCCGTCGCTTGGCGATATTCGCGAGCCGGTATGCTACCAGCGAGCCGCCGGCAGGGACAGGTAATCATCGCTGCAAAGGATTGCGCGACTTCAGAAGATGGATGCTTATGGGCAGTAGCAACAAGCAAGGTACGCCGGAATCGAAGATGGTCCAGCGCTCGGAGGAGCTCGTGGATCGATTCCTCGATGCGATCTGGATGGAACGAGGCCTGTCGAAGAATACGCTCGGCGCCTACCGCGCCGATCTGATGACGCTCGGCCGCGGGCTGTCGGAGAGCAACAAGTCCATCGAGGAGGCCGAGAAGGCCGACCTGCTCGATTTCATCGCCAAGCGCGTGGAATCGGGCGCCAAGCCCCGTTCGACGGCACGGCAGCTGTCGAGTTTCCGCCGCTTCTTCCGTTACATCATGCGGGAGGGGATGCGCGATACCGACCCGACCGCGGAAATCGAGATGCCGCGCATCGGCCGCTCGTTGCCCAAGACGCTGTCCGAGGACGAGGTCGACTCTCTCCTCAATGCGCCGAACACCGACGAGCCGCTCGGCCACCGCGACCGGGCGATGCTCGAGCTGCTGTACGCCACCGGCCTGCGTGTTTCGGAGCTGATCAATCTCAAGCAGTCGCAGATCAACTTCAACCAGGGCGTCCTGCGCATCGTCGGCAAGGGCGACCGCGAACGCCTGATCCCGCTGACCGATGAGGCCCAGCGCTGGCTGAAGGAGTTCATCAACGGCCCGCGCATGGAGATCCTGCTCGAGCGGCAGACGGACTACCTGTTCCCGACGCGCCGCGGCGATCGCATGACGCGCCAGGCGTTCTGGCACATCATCAAGCGCTACGCCGAAAAGGCAGGAGTCCGCAAGAAGATGTCGCCGCACAGTCTGCGCCACGCGTTTGCCACACATCTGCTGAACCGCGGAGCGGATCTGCGTGTCGTGCAGATGCTGCTGGGCCACAGCGATCTCTCGACCACGCAGATTTATACCCACGTGGCTCGCGAGCGCCTCAAGGACCTGCACGGCGAGCATCATCCGCGCGGTTGACGGCACGCGGCACGAGATCGCTGCAACAAATTGCCCGGTTCCGGGGTCTCTTTGTTAAACTTGCCGCGCCTTTTCGAAGGACCCCGTTGATGAGCCGTTTTACCTGGACATGCCGATTACTGACCGTGACGACGTTGTGGGGCGTCACTGCCGCATCCGCGGCCGATGACCCCAAGCTCGCCGCGGTCCAGCAGAAAGTGACCGCCACGTTCGAAGCCATAGAGCCGAAGGACGTGTCGAAGAGCCCGGTGGACGGCTGGTACACGGTACAGAAAGGCTCGATCGTCGCCTACATCAGCGAAGACGGCCGCTACCTCCTGCAGGGCGATCTGATCGATCTCGACCGCAACATCAACCTCAGCGAACTCAGCCGCAACGATTCCCGGCGCGAACTCGTCGCGACGCTCAAGGACGAGCAGACGATCCTGTTCTCGCCGAGCGACGTCAAACACTCGGTGACGGTGTTCACGGACGTCGACTGCTTCTATTGTCGCAAGCTGCACGCCCAGATCGACGGATACCTGGAGCGCGGCATCAAAGTGCGCTACGTGCTCTATCCGCGCAATGGGCCGGCATCGCGCGCCTGGACCACGTCGGAGGACGTCTGGTGTTCGCGCGATCGTGGCGATGCACTGACCGCCGCCAAGCTCGATAGAAAGTTTCAGACCTCGAA
>JANQGP010000205.1 GCA_028277265.1 Woeseiaceae bacterium
CGTCACGGCGAGCGGGTCCCCGTACGCACCGATTCGCGGGCCGAGGTCCTCGACGACGAAGAGGACGATGTTCGGCCGCATCGCCGGGCTCGCCGAGCCGTTCTCATGCGGCTGGGAACAGGCTGACAGGAGCGCGCAGAACAGGACGCTTGCGAGCGCGAAATACGGTCGTTTTTCCAATCTCCCAACTCCTCCCATTTCGGTCTGACCAGTTTCCCCGGCAGAGCGTGCCGATTTGGCGTCGATGGCGTGAGCTTACGAAGCGGCCGACGCTAACTTGAACACTTAATTTGTTGAAATATCGAGATTCTGTGAATTATTTTTGCATATTTTGCAGTGCCCGGGCAAAATGAAGTTGTGCTCGCGACCGTGCCCTGCGGGTTGCGAAATCGGCAAGACCAAAACAAGAATCCCGGCCGGCCGGCGAGCGTTCCGGACGGTCGTCCGGCGCCATACGGAAGACATCTGATGCAACACGATTTCAAGACAGACTCTGCCTACACCCGACGTCGATTCCTGCAAAGCCTTGGCAGTGCGGCAACCCTGTCCGCGGCGGGCATGCTCGTCGATCCGAAGTCCGCGCTGGCGGCGCCGAGCGAGTCCGACCTCCGCATCGCCGAGGTGAAGACCTACATCATGGAGGACGCGATTTTCGTTCGCGTGACAACGGACTCGGGCGTCTCGGGCTGGGGCGAGTGCGATGCGGGCAGCCACTACGTGATGGACGCGTTCATTCACTCCGAGCACGCCCGGCACGTGCTCGGCAAGGACCCGTTCGACAACCAGCCGCTCTACGACCAGATGTTTTACCGTGCCCATGACTTCGGGCCGGGCGGGGCGCTGTCCAACTCGATATCGGGCATCGACATCGCGATATGGGATATCAAGGCGCGTATCCTCGACGTGCCCCTGTACCGGCTGCTCGGCGGCCTGTACCGGCAGAAATTGCCGATCTACGGGAGCTACGGGACAGGACGCTGGGAGAATCTCGACAAGAAACAGGCCGTCGCCCAGGCCGTCAAGTTCGTCCGCGACGGCTTCCGTACCGTCAAGTGCCGCATGCAGATTCGCGAGGACCATCTGAACCCGGTCGAGGATCGCACGATCGAATACGTCGATGCGATCCAGAAGGAAATCGGCGGCGACGCCGAACTCTTCGTCGACATCAACAACGGCTACAGTGCCGCGCGCGCGATCCAGATCGGCCGCGTATTGCAGGACAAGTACGGGCACCGCTTCTACGAGGAGCCGTGCTCGGACCAGAACCATATCGAGACGGCTCGCGTGGTCGAGGCCCTGGATCTGGGGATCATCGCGGGTGAGAAGGAATACACGCTCTTCCAGCTCGACGAAATGATCACCTATGCGAACCCCGATTTTCTCAATCCCGACGTGATCAAGGCCGGCGGTATCACGACCATGCGGAAGATCGCGGCGCTCTCGCAGATGCGCCAGAAGCCGATCATCTTCCACAACACACGCCCGACGATCAGCACGGCCGCCACACTGCAGCTCGCCGCTTCCGCTCCGCTCGTCGGACCGTTTTTCGAGTATCCCGACGCGGATCGCTTCGTCGAGCAGATCGGCGTCGTTCGGCAGTATCTCGACGTGCGCGACGGGCACATCACGGTTCCCGATTCGCCGGGGCTCGGCATCGATATCGATGAAGAAAAAGTCATCGCGAGATCGAGCGAGGTCAACGTTTCGGATCTGTCGTGACGAACCGCCGCGAAGTGCTGTTGAGTTCCGCCGCACTGCTCGCCGTGTCGGCGACGGGCGGATTCCCCGCAGCGGCGGCGTCGACGGGGCGGCTCGCCGACCGTATCGCGGCAGCGCTTTACGGTATGGCCATCGGCGACGGTATGGGCGCGCCCGTCGAAGGCTGGATGCCCGGCAAGATTCGCGAACGCTTCGGCAACTGGGACTTTCGCCGTTTCCTTCCGTCGACACCGGAGAATCATACCGGGCCCGGCCCGGGGAAAGGGGAAGGCCGCCTGACGGACGACATGTTGCTCGTCGAGGCGCTAGTGCGCGCCTATATCGCGTGCGAGGACCACCTCGACGCCTATCGCTACAACGAGTACTTCATCCCGGAAATCGCCGAACGGACGGTTTGGGTACCCGAGAAACAGCAGTCGATGACACCGTTGGCGCGGCCGTTATGGTGGCCCGAGCGCTACGCTTACCATCGGCTCGCGATCAATAATGCGGAGCCCCGTACGGCGGGTATCGGCAACTGGACGAACCAGGGACTGCAGGGTTTCATGCTGCCGGTCGGGGCCGTGAACGCGGGCGATCCCGGCGCGGCCTATGCCGAGGCAGTCGCGCTCGGCGTGGCCCACAACCATTCTTTTGCGCTCGAAGGTGCGGCGGTCATGGCCGCCAGTTTTGCCGCGGCGTTTGCGTCCGGAAGCTCGATCGAGTCGGTCGTAAACGCCGGCGTCGAGCGCGCTCGAGACGGGACGCGCCAGGCGCTCGATGCCGTGCTCGCCGTTGTCGACTCGTCCGACAGCGAAGTCGACTTCATTCGCAAGGTTCGCGATGCGTACCTGCCGTTCGCAGGATTGCCGCCTTCGCGCCTTGGCGTTGAGCGTCCCGATACGTACGCGATGGCCGGCACCGACATGGGCGGGGCGTCCCGCATCATGTGCATCGAGAACCTCCCGGTTTCGTTCGCGGTGCTCGTCTACACGCGCGGCGATGCACTTCGAACGCTGCGTACGTCGGTACTGTACGGACAGGACTGCGAATCGATCGCGGCCGGCTCCCTCGGTCTCCTTGCGGCAATCGGCGGCATGCAGGTTCTGCCGCCCGGACTCGTCGAGGCAAGCGCTACCGTGAACCGACGAGACTACGCGGCGCTGGCGCAGGATTTCGTTGCCGCAATCCGGACAATCATGAATAAGGACAAAGTGCGCCTGCAGCGAAGAGCTGCGGCGATCGACGCCTGAACAGGGAGAAACTCGAATGACTACCCGCATCCTGTTGTCGACGACCTCATACCAGGACACGCCGGGCTCGCACCACGACCTGCTCGATTCGCAGGGGTGGGAGATCGTGCGCGAACGCGGACCGCTGAGCGAGGAGCGGATGCTCGAACTGGCTGGCGGTTTTGACGGCTTTCTCTGCGGCGACGATGCGATTACGGCGGCCGTCATCGACAAGTCGCTGCCCAGGCTGAAATGGATCTCGAAATACGGCATCGGCCTCGACAAGATCGACAAGGCGTACGCAACGAAAAAGGGCATCCCGATCGGTTTCACGCCCGGCGTGAACCACACGACGGTTGCGGAGCACACCTTCGGTCTGATGCTCGGCTTGACGAAAAAGATTTTCGAAGCGTATGCGCATACGATCAACGGCGACTGGAAGCGGCCGACCGGTAACGAGATCATGGGCAAACGGCTCGGCGTCATCGGTATGGGCCGCATCGGCAAGGAAGTGCTGATTCGCGCCGGCGCGTTCGACATGCAGTGCAGCGCGTACGACCTCTACTGGGACGGCGAATTCGCCAAGGATCATGACGTGCGGCGCCACGACACCGTAGACGGCCTGTTGCGGGCCTGCGATATCGTGTCGCTGAACTGCTCGCTCGACGACAGCACGCGGGGTCTGATCGACGCGGGGGCAATCGCGTCGATGAAGGACGGGGCTGTGCTGATCAACTGCGCACGCGGCGAAATCGTCGACACGCAGGCCATCGTCGATGCCCTGAACAGCGGCAAGCTCGGCGGATACGGGGCCGACGTGCTGGACGTCGAACCCCCGCCGGCCGACCATCCGTTGTTCTCTACGCCGAACACGGCGATCACGACGCATATCGGTTCGCGGACTTACGAATCCGTCGTACGCCAGGCCACGAAGGCGACCCGGAACCTCATCAATTTCGTCAATGGCGAACCGCCCGTTGCCCAGGCGAACGAGGTCCGACCTGTTTCTTCGACAGGCAGCTAGCGTTCGCCATGGAGACTTTTTTCGTCGTCGATCCGGCCGCGCACAACTCGCTCGTCTACGCGGCGTACCGGCACCGCGGGTTTACCGATTCGGAGGCGCACGCTGCCGCACGTTTCTGCGAAATGGCCTCGACCTACGGCATTCGTACGCACAATGCCATCAAAGCCCTGCATCTCGACCACCTGTTCGGGAGCGGTATCGGCGGCTGTGTGCCCGGGGCGGACGTCGAGAAACGGCCGTGCGCTTTCGCGGCATCCGAGATCTGGAACTCGAACCGCAAGCTCGGCCAGCCGGTGGCCTTCGACGCGATGGACCGATGCATCGAACTGGCCGATGAGTTCGGCATCGGCCAGGTCAGTGTCGACAATGCGTTTCACTATCTTTGGGGCGGCGGCTACGTCATGGAAGCCGCCAGGCGCGGCTATGTCGCCTACACGAACTGCACGTCGGCACTGGCCGAGGTCGTGCCGTTCGGCGGCAAGTTTCCGACGCTCGGCACCAACCCGCACAGCTGGGGCTTTCCGACACAGGACGCCGTCGGATTCCCGATCGTGATCGATTGGGCAACCTCGACGGTCGCCATGGGACGCGTCCAGCAATTCAAGCGTGAGGGCGAACAGCTGCCGCCCGACGCCGCTGTCGATGCCGGCGGCAGGCCGACGCGGGATCCCAACGAAGCCGTCTCGCTGCTGCCTTTCGGTGCGCACAAGGGCTATGGCCTTGCGCTGATCAACGAACTCGCCGCCGCGTTTATCGGGGGCTCCCTGCCGACGCTGCGCGGGCGCGCCGTCCCCGATGGCGAAAAGTCGTCGGCGGCGTTCTACTTCCAGGTCATACACCCGGATGCGATGGCCTCGGGCCTGTTCGCCCGGGGACGCACGCAGCAACAGAACCTCGAGGCGGTGCTGGACGACATCCTGGGCCACGGCAACGAGAGCGCCCTGCTACCAGGGCAGATCGAGGCTCGGTCCGCGCAGAAGACCGCGGCTGCCGGCGGATTGCTTTTTACGAGCGCGGAGATCGACTCGCTCAATGAACTGGCGGCAGAATGTGGACACGACAACCTGAGAGGTGAGCCATGTCCAGCCTAGACAATCTGTTTTCGCTCGCCGGCAAGACCGCGGTCGTCATCGGCGGCACCGGTGAGCTCTGTGGCGCGATGGCCGAGGCGATTGCCTCAGCCGGCGCCGAGGTCGTACTCGTCGGGCGCAATGAAGACAAGGCGCGTGCGCGGCTCGCGAAAATCGAGGGCGCGGGCGGGCGCGGCTACTTCGTGCCGGCCGACGTCACGTCGAGAACCGGAATCGAAGCGCTGCTTGCCACGGTCGTCGAACAGTCGCGGCAGTGCGACATACTCGTCAACGGCGCCGGCGTAAACTCGCCAACGCCGTTCCTGGACGTCGAGGAAGCGGAATTCGAATCGATCTTCGCGGTCAACGTGAAAGCCGTGTTCATCGCCTGCCAGGTCTTCGGCCGGCATTTTCTCGAGAACGGCGTCGAGGCGTCGGTCATCAACGTCGGTTCCATGTCGGGCGTCACGCCGTTGTCCCGGGTCTTCGGCTACTCGATGAGCAAGGCGGCCGTACACAACCTGTCGAAGAACCTCGCTCGCGAATGGGCGACCCAGGGTATTCGCGTCAATACGATCGTGCCCGGTTTCTTCCCGGCCGAACAGAATCGCAAGGTCCTCACGAAAGAACGCGTTACGCAAATCATGGGGCACACGCCGATGCGGCGCTTCGGCGAGCCGCAGGAACTCGCCGGCGCGACCTTGCTGCTCGCATCGAGTGCCGGCTCGTTCATGACCGGAACGGAGATACTGGTGGACGGCGGTTTCGCCGCGATGACGATATGAGACTCGAGAAATACAGCGTAGGTTTGGGCGATCGTTTCCTGCACCAGGGCAGGGCCCAGCTGCAGGCGATCGTCAATGCGAAGGAAGCGGGCGTCGACATCACGCCGGTGTGGAACAAGTCGGATCGTGAGCACAGGATCGTGGGCACGGAACCCGTGACCTAGCGCGATGAGGCGGACGCCGCGGTCGCGGCGCTTGGCT
>JANQGP010000409.1 GCA_028277265.1 Woeseiaceae bacterium
ACGGTCCAGCGCATGAAGTACTCACCGTGTCCGGTGGCGGACACGGCGCAGGAGCCGTTCGAGGCGTAGGTTCCCGCGCCGATGATCGGAGAGTCGCCGATTCGGCCGTAGCGCTTGTTGGTCCTGCCGCCCGTTGACGTTCCCGCGGACACGTTGCCATCGCGATCGAGCACGACGGCGCCCACCGTGCCGTAGGTGGATTCATCGCCGGGATTCGCCACGGTCTCGGCCTCAGGGTCCTGCGCGCGCTGCTTCATCAGCGCATCGCGCTGCTTCTCGGTAACGAAGTACAGCGGGTCGGCAATCTCGAGTCCGGCCTCGGCGGCGAACCAGTCGGCACCCTCGCCGTGGAGCAGGACGTTCTGAGTCTTCTCCATGACCGCCCTCGCGGCGGCAATGGGGTTCTTGATGCGAGAGCTGCCGGCAACGGCGCCCGCGCTCATGTCGTCGCCCCGCATGATGGATGCATCGTGGCGGGCCTGGCCGTGCTCGTCGAGCGCCGCACCCCTACCTGCGTTGAAGTGCGGGGAATCCTCGAGGATTGTCAGCGCCGCCTCGATGGCCGCCGGCCCCGGTTCGCCCGCATCGAGCAGCGCCGCCCCGGCCTCGAGCGCCGCCGTCAGATCGGCGAGCAACCGCGCTTCGGCGTCCGCGGACAGCTCGGCACGTGTCGTGCTGCCGGCACCGCCGTGAATGGCGATTACCCAGTCCGGTGACTTGCCGGTGTCCGGCGCCTCGCTCCTGCCATCAGCCCGGACGGCGGACGGCTGGGCCATCGCCATCGCGAGCATTGCGAAGATCGTCAGTCGCATGAAGGTGTTCATTTACTGTGCTCCCGGCTCGGCAAATTTCCCGATCCACTCGCGCACGGTGTCGTACCAGTGCAGCGAGTTGTCGCGCGTCAGGATCCAGTGGTTCTCGTCGGGGTAATAGACGAGCTGGGACTCCACGCCCTGCAGCTGCAATGCGCGAAACAGCTCGAACGCCTGTCCGACCGGCACGCGCAGGTCGTTCTGGCCATGAAGAATCAGGCTCGGTGTGCGGAACTTGTCGGCCGCAAAGTGCGGCGAGACCGCACGTACCATTTCCTCGTTCTCCCAGTACGGGCCGAAACGCTCCTCGTGCACGGCGAAGTCGGCGGAGTTCTGCGAGTAGAAGTTGTAAACCGCGGCGTGGATCACCAGCGTGTTGAACGGATGTTCGCGCCCGAGCAGGATCGAGGACAGGTAGCCGCCGTAGCTGCCGCCGCCCGCGGCAGTTCGTTCGGCGTCGATCCAGGGCTTGTCGTTGAACCACTCGGCCGCGGCGATGACGTCGGCATACGGCTTCGTCGCCCAGTCCGGGTTGATCGAATCGGTGAACGCCTGGCCGAAGCCCGACGATCCGTGGAAGTTGGGCCAGGCCGTGACGTAGCCCCAGGAAGAGAAGGCTTGTGCGTTCCATCGGAAATGGAACGAATCCGTTATCGCGCCGTGCGGGCCGCCGTGGATCAGCAGAAACAGCGGATACTCCTTGCGCGAGTCGAAACCCGGCGGGTAGTTGACCCACATCTGGATCTCGGCGCCGTCCGCGCCCTTGTAGGTGACCGACTCGTAAGTACCCATGTCCACGTCTTCGAGTATGGCGTCGTTGAAGTCGTCGAGTCGCTGCACCGCGCGGGAATCGGTTCCGATCGAGACGACGCGCGGCGGGTACACGAAGCTCTGGTTACGCGCCACGAGCCTGCCGTTGTCCGAGATGCTCAGGCCATCGAAATTCGTTTCGCCGGTGATGCGCTCCGGCGCCGCGTCGCGCAGCGGTATGAAATAGACCCGCCGTGTACCCGCGTCGTCGATCGCGCCGAAGAAGCCGTCGCTCTCCGGTGTCCAGACGAGCCCCGACATCGATCGGTCCCAGTCGGCATGCAGCTCTCGTGTCCGTCCGGCGTCGAGGTCGCGAACCTGCAGTCGTGCCGTATCGCCATAGAAGCCTTCGATTCTCTGCGAGAGGAATGCGAGCGATTTGCCATCGGGCGAGAACATCGGGAGGCCGTCGGTCGCCGTGTTGTCCGCGGTGATGTTCCGGGCATCGTCGCTGCCGGGCTCGAGCAGGAAGATATCGTCGTCCGGATAGATCCCCTCGGTACGGCTGTTCGCCATGAACGCGATCATCTCGCCGTTCGGCGCGACGTCGTATTCGCCGTTGCCGCCCCACGAACCGCGCGGCAACTCGAGACCGGTGCCGAGGGTCAGTGCCTCGACCTCGCCGGTGTCGACGTCGACGCGATAGACGTGGCGCTCGCGTTCCTCGTCCAGCCAGTGATCCCAGAACGAGTACGGCATGCGGTTCCACACATGCGCCGATACCTTGTCTTCCTTCTGTTCCTCGATGGTCGTTGCCATCTCCTCGAAGGTCTGGTCAGGCCAGACGTTGGAAACGAAATACACGTGCTCGCCGGCCCAGCGCAGCCCGCTCGCACCGGTCGGGATTTCGGTGACCTGCCGCGCCTCACCCGGACCGACCATCGGCAGGACGTAGACCTGACCTGCCTCGTCATCGCCACGCTTGCTGACGAAAGCGAGACTCGTTCCGTCCGGCGAGAAGACCGGCGACGAAGCCGATGCCCCGGCCATCGTCAGCGGGCGCGCCGGCTGTTCATCGCCACCGAGCAGCCACAGCCGGGTCTCGGCCTCGCCGGTGTCGTCGGCATGACGGGTTACGGCAACGACGACCTGCTCGCCATCCGGCGAAATGACCGGGGCGCCGAGGCGGTCGAGTTTCCAGAGGACCTCCGCCGAAAGGCGTTCAGCGGCGGCCGGGCCCGACCAGGCAACGATGAGCAGAAGAAGCAGCGTTCTGTACATTTATTGTTCTCCGGGAGACAGATCACGGGATGAATCCGCCAATTCTGCGTCATTGCACGGTGTCACGGCAATCGCAGCCGGGAACGAGCAGGTCGACTCGCGCGACGTTTGGGTTGGTTAACTGTGTGACTGCCTACTCGGTGTCATCCGACCGCGGGCGCTGCTGGAACACGGATCGGTGCATGACGGGCCGCGGTTCACTGCGGCGGCTGGCGATCAATGCGACCGTAAGAACAGCCACGATCGCCGAATAGAATACGAGTGCTTTCAACATGGGCTTGCCCCCTGCCTGGATGACTATGTCCGGGACAATAGTCCGGAATCCCGGCGAAATGTCGGCCAGGCGGGCTTTTGTTACGGTTTGTTACGCGAAGACGCGTAAGCGCCCGAATTACCGTGTCGGGCTGCCTGCCGTAAACACCAGGAAGCCGCGGCGTTGCGCACGGCCGGCAACTCATCGCAGCGCCATACCGAGGGCCCCCGACGCAGCGGCCGTCATGTTTTCGGCGCGTCAACTAGACCAGCGGCAACTGCATGGGCAACGGCCACGGCGCCAGGTCGGCCAGGTGCGCCATGCCTCCCGCTCGCATCAACGTGTTGTGGAAGTCCAGGGCGAGCGGGGGACAGTGCAGATAGTTCGGGCAATGCACCATCATGTAGGTTTCGACGCCGTCTGCCAGAAAGCCGGCGACGTGGGGTGCCCACTCATCAATGTAACGATGGTTGGACACAATGTCCGGGTGCATAATCAGGCGGATGAAGCAGATGCCGTTGTGTATCGTCGGCGAGACCGGGACGTCCGGTTTCTGATGCAGTGCCTCGAGGACTTCGGGGTGTGAGCGATCACCTTCATACAGCGGTCGCGGGTCGAGCACGACGCGTCCCGCTTCGAATCGTTCGAGCAGGGGTTCGAGTAGAGACGGGTCCTCGAAAAGAGCCGGATGTCGCACTTCTATAACGAAACGATGCCTCTTTTTTATCGCCTCGAACACCGGCTCGTAGCGTTCGAGGTCTTCCGGTCCAACCGTCGCCGGGAACTGAACGAGCAATGGCCCAAGCGCGCTTTCGAGAAGATCGATGACCGCCAGGAAGCGCCGCAGCTCATCCAGGTCGGGACTGCGCTCGTGGGTGACGGCCCTCGGTAACTTGAAGCAAAAGCGGAAGCGCGTTCC
>JANQGP010000420.1 GCA_028277265.1 Woeseiaceae bacterium
AGGATCATGCCCATCAGGCGTTCGAGCGCGCGGGCACCACGCTTGCCGAGCACACGCATCAACTGCGGCGACGCAACGAGCAGCACCGTCGTGGCAAGCCAGGCAAGGACCAGGGAGATACTCCACTCGGCCATGCGGCCGGGCTGGCTCGAACTCAGCAGCAACAGAATGGCGATCGTCGATGGACCCGCAACCATCGGTACGGCCAGCGGCACGAGAAACGGGTCCTCGGTACCGTCCATGTCGTCGCGCGACGTCGTCTTCGGAAAGATCATACGCATTGAGATGATGAACAGCAGTATGCCGCCCGCAATGCTGAGCGACGACTGACTCAACCCGAGAAAGCCGAGTATCGCGTTACCCGAAAACAGGAACAGCAGCAGGATGACGAGCGCGAGAAACAGCTCGCGCGCCACGATTCTCGATCGCCGCGTACTGTCGAAATTCGACAGGATCGCGTTGAAAACCGGCACATTGCCCAACGGGTCCATGATTAAGAACAGCGTCACCGCAACGGACGCGATTTCATCCCAGTTCATTTCGAGTCTCCCCAAAGAAAGAGGCCCGGCAATAGCCGGGCCTCTCGGTCTTCCAGGTTGGAAGGAACGGCGTCAGGCCGTCCTGAACGTCACATCATGCCGCCCATACCGCCCATGCCGCTCATGTCGGGCATCGCCGGCGCGGCTTCGTCCTGGGGCGCGTCCGCGACCATGGCTTCCGTGGTCAGGAGCAGACCCGAGACGCTGGCCGCATTCTGCAGCGCGTAGCGCGTTACCTTGGTCGGATCGAGAATACCGGCCTCGATCATGTCGCCGTACTCGGACGTCGCTGCGTTGTAGCCGAAGTTGCCTTTGCCCTCGGCAACGGCATTCAGTACGACGCTCGCATCGCCGCCCGCGTTGCGAACGATCTGGCGCAGCGGCTCTTCGATCGCACGCTTCAGGATGGCGATACCGACGTTCTGGTCGTCGTTGTCGCCTGCGAGCTTCTCGATCGCGGCAACGGCGCGGATCAGGGCAACACCGCCGCCCGCAACCACGCCTTCTTCGACAGCGGCGCGCGTGGCGTGCAGCGCATCCTCGACACGTGCTTTCTTTTCCTTCATCTCGACTTCGGTCGCGGCGCCCACCTTGATGACGGCAACACCGCCCGACAGCTTGGCAACACGCTCCTGGAGCTTCTCCTTGTCGTAGTCCGAAGAAGACTCACCGATCTCGGTGTTGATCTGGTCGACGCGACCCTTGATGTCTTCGGCACGACCCGCACCGTCGATGATCGTCGTGTTTTCCTTCGTGATCTGGATCTTCTTGGCCTCGCCAAGGTCGTCGATCGATGCCTTCTCGAGGGACAGCCCGACCTCCTCCGAGATCACCTGGCCACCGGTCAGGACCGCGATGTCCTGCAGCATGGCCTTGCGGCGATCACCGAAGCCCGGCGCCTTGACGGCGGCAACCTTGACGATTCCGCGGATGTTGTTGACGACCAGCGTGGCGAGCGCTTCCCCTTCGACGTCCTCTGCGATGATCAGCAGCGGACGACCGGCCTTGGCAACGCCCTCGAGGATCGGCAGCAGATCGCGGATGTTCGAGATTTTCTTGTCGAACAACAGGATAAGCGGGTTTTCGTGCTCGACCTGCTGGCTGTTGGCGTCGTTGATGAAGTACGGCGAAAGGTAGCCGCGATCGAACTGCATGCCTTCGACCACGTCCAGCTCGTTGGCAAGACCGGAGCCTTCCTCGACCGTGATGACGCCTTCCTTGCCGACCTTCTGCATTGCCTCGGAGATGATCTCGCCGATTTCCACGTCGGCATTGGCGGAAATGGACCCAACCTGGGCAATCGCGTTGTGGTCTTCGCAGGGTTCCGAAAGGGCCTCCAACTCGGCGACGATCGCAGCAGAGGCCTTGTCGATCCCGCGCTTCAGGTCCATCGGGTTCATGCCGGCAGCGACCGACTTCAGGCCTTCGCGCAGGATGGCCTGAGCGAGGACCGTCGCGGTCGTTGTGCCGTCACCGGCGACATCAGACGTCTGGGAAGCGACTTCCTTGACCATCTGAGCGCCCATATTCTCGAACTTGTCCTCG
>JANQGP010000436.1 GCA_028277265.1 Woeseiaceae bacterium
TGAGCGGGTAAACGCCAATGGGATCGTCCGCAACCGAGTCCGATATACTCCCCGCATGCCGTCCGAAGCCGCCATCAGCGTCAGCCAGCTCAATCGCCGCGCCAAATCCCTGCTCGAACAGGGCATTCCGAAGCTGTGGGTCGAGGGCGAGATTTCGAACATGGCGCGACCGGCCTCGGGACATATCTATTTCAGTCTCAAGGACGAGAAGGCCCAGGTGCGTGCCGCCTGGTTCCGCCAGCGGCAGCGGGGCCCGGCGATCGGCTTCAAAAACGGCGACAAGGTGCTCGCGTTCGGCCGCGTCAGCGTCTACGAGGCGCGCGGCGACTACCAGCTCATCGTCGAACAGCTCGAGCCGGCCGGCGAAGGCGTGCTGAAGCAGCGCTTCGATGCGCTGAAGAAGAAACTGCTGGCCGAGGGTCTCTTCGACGAGGACCGCAAGCAGCCGCTGCCCGGCCTGCCGGCGCGCATCGGCGTGATCACGTCGCCGAGCGGCGCGGCACTGCATGACATCCTGAGCGTGCTCGGGCGCCGCTTCCCGGCGGTGCCGGTCGTCGTCTACCCGGCAGCCGTACAGGGGGATGCCGCGCCCGGCGAACTGATCGCGGCACTGGACGCCGCGATCCGGCGGAACGAATGCGACGTCCTGATCATCGGCCGCGGGGGCGGCTCTCTCGAGGATCTCTGGGCGTTCAACGACGAGGCGCTGGCCCGGGCGATCGCCGATTGCCCGATACCGGTCGTCAGTGCGGTCGGGCACGAGGTCGACTTCACGATCACGGACTTCGTTGCCGACGTGCGCGCACCGACGCCCTCCGCGGCGGCCGAGACCGTTGTGCCCGACCGGCACGACTGGCTGCGGCGTATCGCGACCCTCACCGCCCGCCTCGCGCGCGTCGGCGAACGCAACGTCGAGGATCGCGCGCAGCAGATCGACTGGCTGACACGGCGGCTGCTCTCGGTGAGCCCGTCCGCGACACTGCGGCGCCAGCAGGACAACCTGCGCGAAAACCGCGCGCGCCTTGCCGGCGCGGTACAACAGTTGTTGCTGAAACGTCGAGGCGACGTCGAATTCCGGCGCCGCGAGCTGGTGCAACAGTCGCCCGCACTGGCGGTCGAGCGGGCGATCGGCAGACTGGCGTCGATACGCCAGCGACTCGGCACCGGTGCGCATGACCTCGTCGCGGACCTGGACCATCGCGTCGCCCTGCTCGGACGGGCGCTGCACTCGGTGAGTCCGCTCGCAACGCTCGATCGCGGCTATGCGATCGTGCTCGATCGCGACGGCAAGGCCATGACCGATGCATCGGCGGCGCAAACGGGCGACGAGATCCGCGCGCGGCTGTCCAGGGGAGAACTGCGCGCCAACGTAACCAGGGTAATCGAGGAATGAGCCGCGCACTGTTGTTGCTGACCTGCGTCGTATCGAGTCTCGCTGTCGCCGCGCCTGAACACTCGCCGCGGCCGGGCGGCATCGCCGTCATCGATCTCGGTGCGGCCGATGCAGCGCCGCCGGCGGTCCGCTACGGCGGCAAGCCCGTGCTCGTGATGCAGGAAGGCGAACGATGGCACGCCGTGGTCGGCATCCCGCTCGATACGGCCCCGGGGACGCTGGCCATCGAGGTGGAAGGATCGGACAACGTGTTCGACGTCGCCGCGCATGCGTACGAGGAGCAGCGCCTCACCGTCAAGAACCAGAGCTATGTCACGCCGGACCAGGCACAACTCGACCGAATCGGCCGCGAGCGCAGGATTCTCGACGCCGCGCTGAACAGCTTCCGCGACGTCACGGTGGACGACCTGTCGCTGATCGCACCGGTCGACGGGCGGCGCAGCTCGAGCTTCGGCTTGCGGCGATTCTTCAATGAGCAGCCCCGCTCGCCCCACAAGGGAATGGACATCGCCGCCGGCACAGGCACGCCCATCGCCGCGCCGCTCGACGGCATCGTCACGGCGACCGGGGACTTCTTCTTCAACGGCAAGACGGTGATCGTCGACCACGGTCAGGGCTTCGTCACGCTGTATTGCCACCTGAGCGAGATCGCGGTCGAGGAAGGCCAGGCGGTCAGCACCGGCGACACGATCGGGCTGGTCGGGGCAACCGGGCGCGTCACCGGGCCGCACCTGCACTTCGGGACGTACCTGAACGGCACCGCGGTCGACCCGGCCATCCTGATCGCCGACTGAATCCGCCGGGACCGGCCTAGGGCTTGAGGAAATCCCAGATCACGGGACGGAAGGCGTCCATGTCGACGAGGAACGAGTCGTGACCGCGGATGCAGTCGAGTTCGACCAGCGTCGTGTCCGCACAGACGGCGGAGATGCCGTTGGCGAGCTCGCGCTGCTGCTCCAGCGGGAACAGGATGTCGGTGCGCACACCGATCACGAGCGCCCGTTCGAGGTCCAGCCGCTGGAACCCGCAATCGAGCGAGCCGCCGTACTCGGCGAGATCGAACAGGTCCGAGGCGTGCGACAGGTAGAGATAGCAATTCGGGTCGAACGCGCCGGTGAACTTCTGGCCGTGACTCTCGAGGTACGACTCGATGGCGAACTCGGCGACGAACTGGTCCTCGATGCGTGCATGCGACGTGGACCGCTCGCGGCCGAAACGGATCGCCCATTCCTCGGCCGAGCGATAGGTGATCATGCCGAGTTTGCGCGCCAGGCGCTGGCCCGTGATCGGCGGGTCGCCGACGTCGTAGTTGCCCTTCTTCCACTTCGGGTCGGACCGGATCATCTCGCGCTGCAGCGAGCGCACGGCAATGGAAAACGGCATCGCGCGCGCGGCCGACGAGACGGAGATGAAGTTGCGCACGTTGTCGGGATGGCGAACACAGAACGCGAGGCCTGTCATGCCACCCATCGAACACCCGACGACCGTGTGCAACACGTCGACGCCGAGCTGCTGCACGACGAACCAGGTCGACTCGGCGACGTCCTCCAGCGTGAGCACCGGGAACGACAGGCGATAGCGCCTGCCGGTCTCGGGGTTGATCGACGCCGGTCCGGTCGAACCGAAGCAGCTGCCGAGGGAATTCACGCAGATCACGAAGTAGCGGTTGGTATCGATCGGCAATTCCTTCCCGATCATCTCCTCCCACCAGCCCGGTGTCGGGTCTTCCGCGCACGACGACGCGTGCGCCGACGGCGAGAGGCCGGTGAAGATCAGCACCGCATTGTCGCGCGCGTCGTTGAGCTCGCCCCAGGTCTCGTAGGCCAGCGACGGCGTCTCGAGGTAGCCCGCACGGTGCATGCGGAACTGCCCCTCGTACGTCATGAGTTTTCTCGCCGCTGTCATCTGCCCTCCTGCCGGTCCAGTATAGCCCGCACTATTTCTTGACGCGCTTCATCAGCCGCGCGCGCTTGCGTTCCTGGCGCGGGGTCAGCTTGTTGCGCCGGCCCTTGTACGGGTTTTGGCCGGTCTTGAAACTCAATCGCACGGGCGTGCCCTTGAGCTTGAACGCCTTGCGGAACCGGTTCACGAGATAGCGCCGGTAGGCCTCCGGAAGGCGCTCCGTCTGGTTACCGTGGATCACGATGACCGGCGGGTTGCGCCCGCCCTGGTGCGCATAGCGCAGGCGAATCCGCCGGCCGCGCACGAGCGGCGGCGGATGCGCCATGACGGCGGCTTCGAGTTCGCTCGTCAGCTCCGTG
>JANQGP010000457.1 GCA_028277265.1 Woeseiaceae bacterium
TTCAAAGTGGGGCGCCCTGGGAGCGCCATGTCGGCTACTGCCGCGCCATCCGGAGCGGCCCGCACGTCGCGGTGTCCGGGACGGCGCCGATCGGTGAAGACGGCAACGTCGTCGGTGTCGGCGACGCCTATGCCCAGGCGCGGCGGTGCATCGAGATCATTGAAACGGCGCTTGCCGGTGCCGGGGCGCAGCTGTCGGACGTCGTGCGCACACGCATGTTCGTGACCGACATCAGCCAATGGGAGGCCATCGGCCGGGCGCACGGCGAGGCGTTCGGCGATACACGACCGGCAACGAGCATGGTCGAGGTCAAGGCGCTCATCGATCCCGACATGCTCGTGGAAATCGAAGCCGACGCTATCGTCGGCGATTGAGGCGAGTGCCGGCGCGTCGCACTAACGTATCGGCCGGCGAAGCGAGGCGGATTGCCCTGGCCGCCCAGGGTTTCGGCCGACCACGCCCGACCAGGCCCGACGACGCCCGTCACTTCCGGCGGGCGATGCGCTCCGTTGGGGTCCTGCAGCTCGACTTCGTCAACGTCCTTCTGCCCGCGCATTTCCTGATCCTGTGGTCCCGGCTCGGCGCGTACGACCGCCGCAAGTGCGAGCGATTTCTTTACGATTCGCGCGAGTATACCGAGCAGTGGGCACACGAGGCGTCGATCGTCCGGGCCGCCGACTGGCCGCTCCTGGCGCATCGGCGGCGAGCGTGGCAGCCCTGGAAACGTAACCCGCTCGCGTTGCTGCCGGATCCTGAGGGCTATCTCCGGGATATTCTCGAGCAGGTACGTGCAGGCGGGCCGGTGACGGCCAATGACATTCCGGAGGCGCCGGGTCCTAAACGCAAACCGGGCGAATGGCATCGCCCCGTGCAGCGTTGGGCCCTGGAGCACCATTTTGGCAGGGGCATGCTCGGCGTGCGGCGTCGCCTGAGCAACTTCCAGCGCGTCTACGATCTGCCGGCGCGGCTGATCGACGGCGAGCACCGTGAGAAGACCGTCAGCGAGCACGACGCGCTGCGGGCATTGCTGCGCCAGTCGGCGGAGTCGCTAGGCGTCGCGACCTTGCAGGACCTCGCGGATTACTACCGAATGTCGCCTCGCGCTGCGGCGCCCCGGCTGGCCGAACTCGTCGAGGATGAGGTGCTCACGCCGGTCGGCGTCGAGGGCTGGCGGGACCAGGGGTATCTCTACCAGGGTGCATCGTTTCCGCGGTCCATTGCGGGCGCATCGCTGTTATCGCCATTTGACCCTCTGGTCTGGTATCGGCCGCGCGCGGAGCGCCTGTTCGGTTTCGAATACCGCATCGAGATCTACGTGCCCGCCGCGAAACGCCGCTGGGGCTATTACGTGTTGCCGTTCCGGCTTGGTGACCGCATCGTCGCGCGCGTCGACCTCAAAGCGGACCGCAAAGCCGGCCGGTTGATGGTGCAGAGCCTCCATTTCGAGCAAGGCGTCGACGAAGGGGAAGCCGCCGCCGCGTTGCAGGACGAGCTGGAGTCGCTCGCCACCTGGCTGGATCTCGACGAAGTTGTGCATCGCCGGTAGGCGTTGTCCGGGTTCTGTGGAACACTAGGCCCATGATCAGGATAGTGACATTGCTTGCCGCAGCCGCCTTGTTCAGCGCCGGGTGCGGGTCTGTGCCGCCGTTGGAGGGCAAGTCAGCCGCCAACACAGGCTCGGTCGATCTTTCGGGAGACTGGGCTCTGCGAGGCGGCGAAAAAGTGTCGCGGCCGCCATTGGCCGACGGAGACCAGCCGATCTGGATTCCGAGACGGACATCGCAACGGCAACAGCGGCAACAGCCACAACAGCGCCCGAGGCGATCGGACGGCACGGCTGTCGGCGTCTTTCTCGAGACGGGTCGGGCGATCAGCATCACCCAGACCGAGCATGGCCTGTTCATCAGCTTCGACCGGGCAGTCGTCGAGGAATACACGTTCGGTGAGAACCGGGTGGTGTCCGTCGGACCAATCGAGGCCCAGCGCGTCTCCGGCTGGGAGGGCAGTGCGTTCGTCGTCGAGACGCTGGACGAGGAAGGAGCCCGGCTCAGCGAGTCCTGGTCCCTGATGAACGACGGCGCGGAGCTGGTCCGGCGCATCGCCATTACACGAGACGAGACCGAGGAATTCTCGATGGAGCAGGTGTTCGACCGCAACTAAGCGGGCAGCGGCTCGTCGGTCAGCCCGGCGGGAAGGAAAGGCCTCCCTCGGAGCCACCGCCCAGGGGATCATCAGTCCGGCATCTCGAAGCGGAAGCGATACTCGATGGCCGTCGCGACCTGTGGCACGCCGTTGACGACAGGGGCGCGGAAATGGAATCGCTGCGCAGCGTTGATTGCGGCTGATTCGAACAGGCTGCTGCTCGAGCCGATGACTTCAACGTTGACGACCCTGCCGTCGGCCATCACGTCAAAGCGAACATCGACCCAGCCCTCGAGCCCTCGTACTTCGGCGGCCGCCGGGTAGTTCGGCTGCACGCGAACGATGCTGATCAACGGGCCGTCCGGTTGAGCGATACCCGTGAGTGTCGTCGTGACAGGTCCGGGTCCCGGCGTCATGGCCGTCACGCGCAGCCCGGTGCCGGAATCGCCGGTTCTTGGCAGCGCGGGATCGACGGGCACGTTCTTCAGGATCTCTTTGTTGACGACTTCCTCGATGACCTCCGGTGGACGTTCCTCGGTCTTTTTGTCGAGCCAGGCCAATTCGTGCCGGTCCCGCGCCTCGACGGCCGCGAGTGGCTGCAGGTGGATCAAAGACTGCATGGCATACAGCAGGCCTAACGTGATCAGGGTTCCCGCCGTTACGGCAGATGCGTATCTGGCAATCATTGGTTTGCTCCTCGTCGCTCGCCGGGCTCATACCTCGAACTGCAAGGTATAGTTTACATACCTGGAACCGCAAAGTAAGTCTTGTTATACCTTTTAGTTCGAGGTATCATCGGCCGATGGCAAAAAGCAATCCTCCGTTCATGAGCGGCGTTCCCGAGCTGCTGCTGTTACGGCTCCTCGAGACGCGCGAGATGTACGGCTACGAGCTGGTGCGATCGATTCGCGAAGTGACCGGCGAGGCTATCTCGCTGGGCGAGGGCGTGATTTATCCGGTGCTGCATGGGCTGGAGCGCAATGGCTCCCTCAGATCAAAACGCAGACCGGTTGGTGGCCGCACCCGCGTTTACTATGCATTGACGAAGAAAGGGCGGGATCGCCTGGCGCAACTTCAGGGTGACTGGCAGCGTATCCAGACCGGTATCGCCAACGCACTGGAGAGCCCCGGTCATGCGTGACCCCGAATTCCGCGTTCTCGCCGAACGCCTGATCGATGCAGGCATCGCGCCGAAGCACGTGCATCGCACGGTCAACGAGATGCGTGATCACTACCAGGATCTCGTCGAGGCAGGTCTCGAGCGGGGCCTCGAGCGCGTGGCGGCTCAAGAGCAGGCGATGCAGCAGCTCGGCCGGACTGATGACTTCGTACGCGAAATGGCCTCGCACCCGGAACTCAAAGGGTGGGCCAGCCGTTATCCGCGCACGGCCATCATCGTCTACCCGCTCGCCTGTCTCGCCGTGCTACCCGCCGTGCCCGTGTTTGCCGGCGTCGCCAATGCCTCGTTGATTGCGCGCTGGGGCGCCAGCCTCGTCGCCGCCGGCCTCGTGACCGCCGGCATGCTGCTGATCCTGCAGCTCTCCATCTTGTTCGGCTGACGCGCCGCTCAGGTGGGCGTGTAGCTGGTCAGCGTCGCCCGGAAATTCAATTTGCCCTTTCTGTGCTGCTCGATAATGACCGGCAGGTAGCCGAGATCGGGTGCACACCACAACGTCGTGATGCGCGACGAGCCCTCGCGCTGGTGTGATATACCGATGACGTCGAATCTCCCGGCCTTCGTCTTCACGGTTCTCTGACCGGCGTCCTTTACGTCGGCGATGCGCATCTTGTCGACGTCGAACAGCACGTAGGTCTCGGCCGGTTCGGCGTAGAGAAGGTCGTGCATCAGCGCATACTGGATCGAGACGTTGTCATGGGCGAGGCCGTCGAGTTGCAGCATCACCTCGTCAGTGCCGACGGTGCCGCTCACCTTGTTCGCGGACCAGTCGAAGGTGAGGCGGGTTTCAGGGTCGTCCCGGATCGTGTCTATCTCGTGAAACGCCACAGGTCGTACGCCTTCCGGGCCGGTCGAGAACTCGGAGGTCACGTGCATCTTGCCCCGCGATACGAGTCTCGACATACCCGTTGCGCGAACCGAATGCGTCGCCGCATACCCGCCGTCGACGGCGCGCAGCTCAGTGTCGAGCTTGCCGGAGAGCACCGAAATCTTGACCTTGTACTGCGCTTTATGTGGCGTCAGATCGCCCGCAAGCGCGGTTGCGAAGACCGCGCTCAACAAGAAAATGATGCCAATCCGAAACAGGTTTCTCACCCGCTGCCTCCCGATGCTGCGTACAGGGCTTTTTCCGAGTCTCTCACAATGGACATGACTGCAGACTGAACGTTCGAGCTGAAATGGTGGGGGTCGTTCGTTCAAGTGGCGGAGTTTGCAGTATCGAATCTTCGCGGGTCAATGTACTATTGCGCCTGCATTTTCAGCGCCATCGCCAGTCCATTCTTCGCATGACCCAGCCGCAGACCGAATACAGGAGGCCGCGAGGCCCCGATCAGCCCGTGAAGCTCTACGACACGCTGACCGACCTGTTCGCCGATCTCGAGGATCACGACAGGGAGATCCGCTTCATCGACGGTGAGAAGGACGAAAGCGCGTTGCGCTTCGGCGAACTCCGGGATGCGTCGCTCGCACTGCTCGGGTCTCTGCAGGACCGCGGCATGAAACCGGGCGACGAGTTGATTGTCTTCAGCAAGTCCAACCGAAGTTTCGTCATTGCTTTCTGGGCGGCGGTTCTTGGCGGTATTGTCCCGGTACCCGTCGCCGTCGGCATCAGCGATGAGCACAAGCTCAAGCTGTTTCGCATCCTGTCACAGCTCGAGCATCCGACGCTGTTCACCGAG
>JANQGP010000140.1 GCA_028277265.1 Woeseiaceae bacterium
CAGCTCCCCGTCGTGACGCACGAGTACGTGCTTGACGATGGCGAGCCCGAGGCCTGTCCCGCCATCGTCACGGCTGCGACCCTTGTCCACGCGAAAGAAACGCTCGGTGAGTCTCGGAATATGCTGAGAATCGATACCTTCGCCGGTATCGCCCACGATCAGGTCGGCGCCTTTTGCGCCCGATCGCCACCGCAGCGTCACTTCGCCGTCTTCGGGTGTATGACGTATCGCGTTCGAAACGAGGTTCACGACCACCGTCTCGATTTCCGTGTGACTGCCGCGCAGCCGGGCGCCCGAATCCGCCCGCACCTCGATCCGGGCCACACTGCCATGGCCTTCCCAGGCCTGTTTGACGCTGTCCAGGATCTTCAGCACATCGATGGTCTCATTGACGCTCGCCGGGCCCGACGCTTCGAGGCGCGACAGTTCGAGCAGGTCGCCGAGAATGATACGCATGCGGTGTGCCTGGTTCTGCATCTGGTTAACGGGCTTGGTCCAGCTGTCGGGCACGTCGGAATCCTCGGCCATACTGTCGAGGTAGCCGCTGATCACGGTGAGCGGGGACCGTAACTCGTGCGATGCGTTCGCGACGAAATCCCGGCGCATCTTGCTGAGCCGCATACGCTCGGTCACGTCGCGCAGAAGCAGCAGTTTCTGGTCGGCGCCGTACGGAACGACACGACAACTCAACACGCGGTGCGGGTCGATCGGCGATGCCATGTTGATCGTCGCTTCATGATCGTTGGCCCGCAACAGGTCGGTCAGTTCGGGGTCGCGCAGGATGTTATCGACGCGTTGTCCCCGATCTTTCTTTCGCCGCAATCCCGCGAGCTCTTTCGCAGCGCGGTTGCAGCCGACGATCTCGTGATTCGCATCGATGATGACGGCGCCATCGGGCATCGCATTGGTCGACTTGCGGATCTCGCGCAACAGGTTGCGATAGTTCTGCTTGCGCCGTAACGCGCGCTCCTGCTCGAAGCGGAACCTCGAGAAGATCTGCTCCCAGATTCCCTCGCCATGGCGAAAGTCGTCGAAGTTACCGGTTCGCAGAGCGCGTTCGAACGTGAGGAGCTGGCGCAGCTGCCATACGAGTCCGCCCAGTGAAGCGACAAGCAATCCGACGAGTGGATGCCCGTACATCCAGCCGACACCGGCGCCGACGATGAGCAGCAATGCTATGCCGAACAGGAGTCGTTTGGCGCCACCGGACATCTGCATGGACCTCGCCGTCTTTACGTACCGCGTGTCGAGAAGCGATAGCCGGCCCCGCGCACGGTTTGAATGTAACTGTCCGCATTCTCCTCGGACAATGCTTTGCGCAGACGCCGGACATGGACATCCACGGTACGCTCTTCGACATAGACGTTGGCGCCCCACACGCGATCGAGCAATTGCGTGCGGCTGTACACACGGTCGGGGTGGGTCATGAGGAATTGCAACAGCCGGTACTCGGTCGGTCCGAGCTTGATTTCCCTGCCCGCCACGAGCACACGATGGCCGGCCATATCGATCTCCAGCACGCCCGCTTTCACGACCTCTTCATTGTTGACGCCGGAGCGGCGCAGCACGGCCTGGATCCGCGCGATGAGTTCACGAGGCGAAAACGGCTTGGTGATGTAGTCGTCGGCACCGCCTTCGAGGCCGGACACCTTGTCGCGTTCTTCGGCGCGCGCCGTAAGCATGATGATTGCGAGATCCTCGTAGTTCTTGTCGCGTTTGAGCATCCGCGTCAGCTCCAGGCCACTGATGTCCGGCAACATCCAGTCGACCAGGGCGAGATCGGGCCTCTCATCGGCCAGAAGCTCTCTCGCCGTGCGCGCTTCCCCTGCTTCGACGACGTCGTAGCCGGCGCGCGACAAGTGGAAGGCGATCATCTCGCGAATCGCCTGCTCGTCCTCGACAATCAGTATTTTTCGTGCGGTCATGCTGGTTCCGGACAGCCTCTGCGTCGTCTGGCCTGCGTAGCAATCACGCATTTCAACAGCAGTATATTACAGATCTGTTAAGAGATTTTCGGACCCGGCGTGCTGGCGACCTTGTGTCTCAGGTAAGCGGGCACGAGATGCCGAGGCTCGAGCGCATCGCCGCGACGCAGGCCGGCCCGGCCCAGTCCGAGCAGATGACGCGCGCGCGGATAATGTACTCCCGAAAACCTGCCGATGACCGGTCGATTGGCCTCGGTCAGCTCGGGATAGCGCTGCCAGCCGAACCCGGCCGCGACACGCGTCGCCGACGCTCCCTCGCCGAGCTCCTCGATGCGGGTCTGTGACTGCAGACGCTCGGAAATCCGCTCGGCGGGCAAATCGTCGTCATCGCGCGTGAAGATGCCGAGATAGACCTCGTTCATATGGGCATCCTGGGCGACGACGACCTCGGCGGCGTCGCTCGTGGCAAAGATCTCGGCAGCAACGGCGGCCAGCGACGAAACCGGAACGATCAATACACCCGATCCGTGAGCGAGCCCCTGAGCCACCGAGGCGGCGATGCGCATGCCGATGAATGAACCGGGACCGTTGCCCAGTGCGATCGCATCGAGATCGGACAACGCGATTCCGGTCGAAGCAACAACGTCGCGGATCATCGGCGTAAGCAGGCGTGTGTGTTCGCGCGCCTGTTCCTCGTGACGCTCTTCTATACGGTCGCCGCATTGCAGCGCGACAGAACACGCGAGTGACGACGTATCGATGGCCAGCAGCCTCATGCCACGGCGCCGCGTTGCTCATGCGCTGCCAGGAAAGACGCGACGTCGTCGCGCGACGCGGTACTCGGCATCGGCGCAAGACATTCGAGAAAGCGGCTGCCGTATCGCTTGCCCGTGATTCGCGGATCACACAGGGCAACGACGCCGAAGTCGTTGTCGTCGCGCAACAGGCGGCCCGCGCCCTGCTTCAATGCGAGGGCGGCGAGCGGCAACTGGTGATCCATGAAGCCGTTGCCGCCCTCGCGACGAATGAACTCGAGGCGCGCCATCATGAGGGGATCGGCAGGCGACGCGAACGGCAGCTTGTCGATCGCAACGATGCTCAAAGCCGGGCCGCGCACATCGACGCCCTCCCAGAAGCTGCCGGTGCCGAGCAACACCGCGTCGCCCAGTTTGCGAAATCGTCTCAGAAGATCGTCGCGCGGCGCATCCCCCTGTACCAGCAATCTGCGACCGCCAAGCGCCGACTTGTTCGACCGGAACCATTTCTTCGCGTTGTTCAAAGCGCGATGCGACGTGAACAGGCAGAACATTCCGCCTTCGGTCATCTCGAGTAGCGGCGTCACGGCATCGAGCACGGCCCCGGTGTGCTTCGGGTCGGACGGCTGCGGCAGTCCGGGCGGGAGGTAAATGAGCCCGTTCTCCTCGACACGATACGGGCTCGGGAACGTCAGCCCTCTCGCATCTCCGATACCGAGACGAGCCGTGAAATGCGAGAAGTCCTCACCGATCGCGAGCGTTGCCGACGTGAATACCCAGGCCTGGAAACCGGTCTCGATGAGCCCGTTCATTTTGCCGGACACGTCCAGCGGCGTCAGGTGCATACGCAGGCTGCGCGGATTCACTTCAACCCAGCGCAGGCCGTCCCAGCTTTCCTCGCTCGCAAGTACGGCGAGCCGCTCCGCGAGGCCGGTGAGCTGCTCATGAACCTTCTCCACCTCGACCGACGCGTCTCCGAGCTCGGCCACGGCAACCTGCACGTCGTGTATCGCGTGCGCGAGGCCGTCCATCGCATCGCGCATATCGTCGATGACCTCGCCGAGTTCGTGGCGGCCCTCCTGACGCGGCGCATCGGCACGCAGCACGCGGATCGCAGTTTGCAGCTTGTCGACGCGATGCAGGAATTCGGCATCGGCAAACGCCATCGTGGCTGCCCGAAGATCGTCGAGCACGCGTTCGAGCTCCCGCGTGCCAAGTGCGACGCCGAAGAACTGCACGGCAAGGTCGGGCAGCTGGTGCGCCTCGTCGATGATGATGGCCTCCGCGCCGGGCAGGAATTCGACGAAGCCCTCCTCCTTCATCGCGAGGTCGGCAAGCAGGAGGTGATGATTGACCACGACGAGGTCGGCTTCCTGTGCGGTCTTGCGCGCCTTGACGACGTGACATCTCGAGTACTCGGGGCATTTCTGGCCCAGGCAATTGTCGGCTGTCGACGTAACCAGCGGCCAGACCGGGGAATCCTCGGCAACGTCGATGAGCTCGGCCCTGTCGCCGCTGGAGGTACGGTGGCGCCACTCGCGAACTTCGTTGAGGTCGTCGACGAGTGCGTCGGCAGGCTCGGTCACCTGGTCGAGGCGTTGGATGCAAAGGTAGTTCGCACGACCTTTGAGAAGCGCGGTCGTCACCGGCCTGCCCACGGCCTTGCCCACGAGCGGCAGGTCGCGATGGTAAAGCTGGTCCTGCAGAGCCTTCGTGCCCGTGCTGATGATCGTCTTGCGCCCGCTCTGCAGCGCCGGTATCAGGTAGGCAAAGGTCTTGCCCGTGCCCGTACCGGCTTCGACAATGAGTCTCCCGGAACCCGCGATCGCCTCGGCGACGGCTTCGGCCATCCACGCCTGGCCGGCACGCGGCTGGAACCCCGGCAGGTGGTCGCGCAGGGGACTCGAATCCCCAAAGTAGTCGGTCAGGTCGGTCACGGCGCAAGGGTACACCCTTACGAGGCGCGGCGCGCCGGATATATCTGCAGCAGCCCGTTGAAAACGCCGTCGGCGGATCAGCGCCCCGTCATTGGCCCGCGATGCTGCGCAGGAGGTGCTGGTCGGCCTTTATCGAGAAGCGCAGGAACGGGCCGGCCGCCGTGTAACGGGCCCGGGCGAAGTCTTCGTCATCGAAGCCCGCGAAGTTGTAGCCGAGGGACAACCAGATGTTGCGGCCAAGGTTGTAGCCGACGTCGATCCCGGCGCTGTAGTCGATGACCTTCGAATTCCACGAATGCAGGACGCTCGCACCGGCGCCGATGTCCCAGCGATCGTTGAGGCCGTGGCGAAAATCAACGCCGACCAGGTCCGTGTAGCCCGTGAAACCGTCGCCGTCGAAGTCGCTGCGGACGTACTTGAAGGCGTACTGCAGTGACAACGACGTCGCGGCGCTGATGCGCCGGTTGGCGCTGAAGTTGTTGATCAGCCGCCAGCTCTTTTGCTCGGTACCGGAGGCCAGTGCGCGATCGTAGAGGAGATCGATGCGATCGAGGAACGACCATTGGCCGTCGGCCTTGCGGTACGCCCAGCCAAAGCGGAGGTTCGCCTGCGCCAGCTCGTTGCCGGTCACGGCGTCGGCCGTGAACAGCGTCAAGCCGGCGGACAGGCCATGGCCCAGCGTCGGCTGGCGGTACCAGCCGAGCAGCAGTGTCGTGCGATCTTCGTT
>JANQGP010000161.1 GCA_028277265.1 Woeseiaceae bacterium
CGTGTCGAACGCCGGTTCGAGGCCGAATTCATCACGGGCGATCCTTGCGACCGTCTCGGCGGGAATTGGCGAAATGCCGTCAGCGGCCGCTGCCGACAAGGCTGCCTCTGCGACGTAGTTGGCGACCCGGGGTACACCGCCGCTCAGGCTGTGCAGCACG
Source organism: Woeseiaceae bacterium (assembly GCA_028277265.1). Taxonomy (GTDB): domain Bacteria; phylum Pseudomonadota; class Gammaproteobacteria; order Steroidobacterales; family Woeseiaceae; genus UBA1847. Next base: position 161 of record JANQGP010000161.1, read on the forward strand.
TCGGCCGACCTGTCTTCGAAGGCGTCGTGGAATTCACCCCCCGCCGAGCGAAAGCAGTGCAGGAGGTACCCTCGCAGTTCGGCGAGCGACAGAGGGTTGATCGTCAAGCGCTGGCGTGTCCGCTGCGATAATCTCGCGAGCTGCGAGTCGGCGAGAAGATCGCCAACGCTTTCATCGCCCATGATAACGATGGCGGCGCCACCGGACTCGCCGGCATCGGCGGCCGTCAGTGCCTCGATTTCCGCGAGGGTCTCGATGCCCGTGCGGACGGCGTCTTCGACGATGATCACCAGGCGTTTGCCGCTCGACTCGAGTTGATCGAGCAACTCGCGAAAAGCAGCGAATTGACGAATCGTGCCTCTGGGGAGCTTGCCCGTGCCCAGCTCTTCCAGCAGGAATTCCAGCGCGTCGGTACCGTCGAGTTGCATGCGACCGATGCGGACCGTGCGGTGTGAATCTCTCAGCGCGTCCAGCGCCTTGGCGACCAGTGTCGTTTTGCCGACGCCGGCCGGGCCGGACACCGCAACGACTGCGTCCTGCGCCGACAGGGCTTTCTTGAGCCCCGCCATTGTATTGACGGTCTGCGGTCCGACGAACACGCCGCCACCCGTTGCATTGGCCAGAAACGGACGTTTATCGAGCCCAAAATGTCGTTCGTACATAGCAATCCGGTCAGCAGTTTCGAGGCCACGCTCCACTCGTAGCCCTACGTGGAGGTCAGTTTGGGGTCTGACGCAAGGAATTTCATGGAGTTATGTCACAAAATTCGTTGCCGGCAGGACACGAGGCTCGGTCGAATAAATGCCTGAATTCGCGGCCGAAAAGCGTCAGAATACGCGATCCTGATCGCAGACCCGCCAGGACACACCCGAGAGGACCCGGAGTTGAGACGTCTCGTCCTTATCGTCGCCATCCCTCGCGCCGCCGTCGTAGTCGCAGTGCTGACGCAAGCTGCCTCGGACAATCCACTCGCGTGACCGGGCCCGCTGGAAACCACGACGCGGAGATTCGCTCCGGCGTCGTACTCGGAATGCTTGCGTACACCCTCTGGGGCGTCTTTCCGGTCTACTTCAAGTGGATCGAGATGGTCGCGCCGCTCGAGGTCATGGCGCACCGGATTCTCTGGGCTGTACCTTTCGGCGCGCTGATCATCTTTGCTCGCCGGCAATGGCGCCACGTTCGCGGCGCGTTCGTCGATCGCAGCATGCTGGCATGGCTCGCCCTGTCCGCACTCAGCATCTCCGTAAACTGGTTGATCTACATCTGGGCCGTGCAGAATGCGCGCATCTTCGAGGCCAGCCTGGGTTACTACATCAATCCCCTAATGTACGTGGCGGTCGGTATTCTCTTTCTTGGGGAACGACTGCGAACGCTGCAACTGGCGGCGGTTGTGCTTGCGTTTGCCGGTGTCGCTTACCTGACATTCAGCGGCGGCATCTTTCCGTGGGTCGCTTTATCGCTGGCGGCCCTGTTCACAGCCTACGGCGTGATTCGCAAACGGGTGTCGATCGGCGCAATGCCCGGCCTGTTCGTCGAGACCAGCTTGTTGTTCCCCCTGGCTCTCGTCTTCATGGCGGTACTAATGGCGAGCGGCGGCGCCTCATTCGGTTCGGCCGGTCCGGGATTGACGGGGCTGCTCATGCTCGGTGGCCCGATCACGGTCGTGCCTTTGCTGTTGTTCGCGATCGCAGCGAAGCGGTTGAGTCTGACCACGGTCGGTTTCATGCAGTTCATCGCACCGACCCTGCAGTTCTGCACCGGGCTGTACTACGGCGAACAGCTCACGACGCCGCATCTCGTCTGCTTCGGGCTGATCTGGACCGCCGTCGCTTTCTTCAGCTATGACGCGCTCGCGGCAGGCCGGAAAGTTAAGGGACGGTTTACCTGATTGGCATGCGCTCATGGCACGCCAATCAGGTATACCGTCCCCTAAATCGAGGCGGCACGTCAGGCGGCTGAGCGGCGTTCCTGTGCTTCCTTGATCACCTCTTCAGCGACGTTGGCCGGGCAGGCCGAGTAGTGGCTGAACTCCATCGAGAACTGGCCGCGGCCCGAGGTCAGCGTGCGCAAGTGACCGATATAGCCGAACATCTCTGCCAGCGGTGCTTCTGCCTTGACGCGTACGCCCGTGACGCCCACTTCCTGCGACCTGATCATTCCGCGACGGCGATTGAGGTCGCCGATGACGTCGCCAACGTTGTCCTCGGGTGAGAACACGTCGATCTTCATGATCGGCTCGAGCAGCTGAACGCCGGCCTTCGGTACCGACTGGCGATACGCCGCCCTGGTCGCGATCTCGAATGCAAGCGCCGACGAGTCGACCGCGTGGAAGCCGCCGTCCAGCAGCGTGAACTTGACGTCCAGCAGCGGGTAGCCTGCCAGCGTACCTTCATCCATGCAGCTCTCGAAGGCCTTTTCGATTGCGCCCCAATACTCGCGCGGCACGTTGCCGCCCATCACCAGCGACTCGAACTCGTAACCGGCATTCGTCTCGGCAGGCTCGATTTTGTAGTCGATCTTCCCGTACTGGCCCGAACCGCCGGACTGCTTCTTGTGCGTGTACGAGTCTTCGATGGTCTGCGTGATGGTCTCGCGATAGGCCACCTGCGGCTTGCCCATCTCGACTTCGACGCCGTGCGTCCGCTTCAGGATGTCGACCTTGATGTCGAGGTGGAGCTCACCCATGCCCTTGATCAGCGTTTCGCCCGAGTCTTCGTCGGTTGCGACCTGGAAAGACGGGTCTTCCTGGACCATCTTGTTCAGCGCAACTCCCATCTTTTCGGTGCCGGCCTTGTCCCTGGGCGCGATCGCAATCGAGATGACCGGATCCGGAAACACCATCGGTTCGAGCGTCGCCGGGTCCTTCGGATCGGCGAGCGTGTGTCCGGTACGCGTATTCTTCATGCCGAGCAGGGCAACGATATCGCCCGCCTGGGCCGAGTCGAGTTCCTCGCGCGAATCGGCGTGCATCTCGACGATACGGCCGATACGCTCGGTCTTGCCCGTGAACGTGTTCAGGACGCTGTCGCCTTTCTTTATGACACCCGAGTAGATGCGCGTGAAGGTCAGGGCGCCGTATCGGTCGTCCATGATTTTGAACGCCAGCGCGCGCAGCGGCTTGTCCGGGTCGACCTCGGCAAAATTGCCCGTCTCGTGTCCCTCGAGATCCATCTCGGGCTGCGGCTTGACCTCCGTCGGATTCGGCAAGAAGTCAACTACTGCATTAAGTACATTCTGTACACCCTTGTTTTTAAAGGCAGAGCCACAAAACGTCGGGAAGAAATCGAGGTTGATCGTGCCCTTGCGAATGCAGCGCTTGAGATCGTCGATCGACGGCTCGTTACCCTCGAGGTAGGCCTCCAGCAAGTCATCGTCCTGTTCGACAGCAGTCTCGATGAGCTTCTCACGCCATTCCTCGACCTGGTCGGTCATGTCCGCGGGCACGTCGGTGATCTCGTACGACAGCGGGTCGTTCGAGTCCGACCAGATCCACGCCTTGCGTTCGAGCAGATCGACGACGCCCGTGAAATTGTCCTCGATGCCGATCGGCAGAACCATGACGAGCGGGTTGGCGCCGAGCACATCCTCGATCTGCTTGACGACGCGGTAAAAGTCCGCACCGATACGGTCGAGCTTGTTGACGAAGATGATGCGGGCGACCTCCGACTCGTTGGCGTAGCGCCAGTTCGTTTCCGACTGGGGCTCGACGCCACCCGAACCGCAGAACACGCCGACGCCGCCGTCGAGTACCTTCAGCGAACGGTAGACCTCGATCGTGAAGTCGACGTGCCCCGGTGTGTCGATGATGTTCAGCGTGTGGTCGTTCCACTGGCAGCTCGTCGCGGCTGACTGAATCGTAATACCGCGTTCCTGCTCCTGCTCCATGAAGTCCGTCGTGGCTTCGCCGTCATGGACCTCACCGGTCTTGTGGATCTTGCCCGTGAGCTTCAGGATACGCTCCGTCGTCGTCGTCTTGCCGGCGTCGACGTGCGCGAAAATTCCGATGTTTCTGTAAACGCTAAGGTCTTTCATGTCACTGCTCGTCAGTCTCTGATCGCACCCCATAACGCAAACGGGCTCTCCCAGCCTTGCAAAGCGAGAACCCGTCAAAACGATACCGGTGGGTGCACGTTTCCAAGCCGGCCCCGGGGCGCTTTCCCGGCAGGTCAGTGCAGCACTGCAAACGGGCTCAGGACGGGCTTTCGGGCGCGGATAATAGCAGCGCGAAGGCCCCTAAACCAGCCCCACGGGAGAGTCCTCGGCGCCCCTGGGTTGTTCGGGCTTTTTCAATTTGAAAATCAGAAAGTTACATTACCGACGGAGGATCGCGATCCAGCGCGCGATATTGAGCATGCTCATCAGTGAGGCCGAAACGTAGGTCAGCGCCGCCGCGGTGAGCAACTTGCGGGCATGCGGCCGATCGATGCGCTTGAGTATCCGGTGTTCGTCGAGCATCGGCAGCGCGCGGCTGAAACTGGCGTTGAACTCGGTCGGCAGGGTGATCAGGTGGACCACGGCCGCCGTGCCGAGCGTCAGCAGACCGGCCCCGAACGTCAGCAGGCCGATGGACGGGGCTCGCGTCAGGAGACCGAGGAACGGTGAGACCATGAGCACAATGGCGCCGAGTTTCTCGACGCCCCGGGTCGCCTTGACCAGCCTTGTACGCATACGCAGCGGCGCGTAGTTGTCCCGATCCTGGACGGCGTGTCCGACCTCATGGGCCGCGACCGTGATGGCCGTCAGCGATCGCCCGTCGAACTTGTCCCCGGACAGGCGCACACACTTTGCCTCCGGATCGTAATGATCCCCGTGCTCGGTCTGTTCGACGCCCACCGTCTTCAGCCCGTGCCGGTCGAGGAGGTGGCGCGCGAGCTGCGCGCCCGTCCCCGAATAGCGATCCGCGGGAACGCTGTAGCGATCGATGATGCGGGAGACCCAGATCGACGGGCCGAACACGACAACGCAAAGCACGGCGATGAAGATGGCGAGACTCATCGAGTTAATCTAGCATGCAAGCGGAACGAAACAGGGAGTGCATACTACTGTGACCACAGACCAGGTGCTGGTGTTCGGCTTGTGCACGTTCGTGTTCGTTTTTCTCATCTGGGGTCGGTGGCGTTACGATCTCGTTGCGTTCATTGCGTTGCTCGTCGCGCTACTGACCGGCGTAGTGCCGAAGGAACAGGCGTTCTCGGGCTTCGGGCATCCGGCAACCGTCATCATTGCGCTGGTCCTTGTCGTCAGTCGCGGACTGTCGAACTCGGGAGCGATCGAAATCGTCGCCCGTTATCTCGTTGACGCATCGCGCAAGCTTGCCACCCACATCTCGATCATGTCGGGTCTCGCCGCCGGATTGTCGGCGTTGATGAACAACGTCGCGGCGCTTGCGTTGCTGATGCCGGTCGACATGCAGGCTGCGAAAAAAGCCGGGCGGAGCCCGTCCCTGTCACTGATGCCGCTGTCCTTCGCATCAATCCTGGGCGGCATGATCACGCTGATCGGCACACCCCCGAATATCGTCATCGCGGAATTCCGCGGCGACGCGCTGGGCGAGCCTTACCGGATGTTCGATTTTGCACCGGTCGGGCTGGCCTGTGCGATCGTTGGCGTGGCCTACGTCGCGTTGTTCGGGTGGCGTTTGCTGCCGAAGGCCCGCCAGTCGTCGGAAGCCGGCAAAGACCTGTTCAACCTCGAAGACTACGTCGCCGAAGTGCGCGTGCCGGAGGGCTCGGCCGTCATCGGCAAACGCGTGCGGGACCTCGATGCCGATGCGGACAAGGTCGACGTCGAGATCGTCGGACTCGTTCGCCACGGCAAGCGCCTTCCCGGCCTTGCCCGGATCGCCGAAATCAAGGCAGGCGACGTACTCATTCTCGAGGCGAGCCCGGACAGCATCGAGGAAGCGCTCGGAGCATTGCAGCTGGAGTATGTCGGCAAGGGAGAGGGCCGGCTGGACAGCAAAGACCTCGTTCTGCAGGAGGTGCTGGTGCCGGAGTCGTCGAGGCTCGCGGGTCGGTCGGCGATGTCCGTGAGGCTGATGTACAGGTATCGGGTCGCGCTCGTCGGGGTGTCCCGGCAGGGCAAACGTTTTCGCGAGAAGGTCCGGGCGCTCACGCTGCAGCCCGGAGACGTGTTGCTGCTGCTCGGCGCGGACGACCGGGTCAACGATGTGACGTGGCGGCTCGGCTTGTTGCCGCTCGTCGATCGCGGCCACAGCGTCATCCAGCGCGACAAGGCATGGTGGGCAGTCGGGATATTCGCGGCGGCCATCACCGTCGCCAGCATAGGCTGGGTGTACCTGCCGATCGCGCTGGGTTGCGTTGCCGCTGCCTACGTATTGTTGAGCATCGTGCCTCTTCGCGACGTCTACACGTCGATCGAATGGCCGGTCATCGTACTGCTCGGTTCAATGATCCCGATCGGAGGTGCCCTCGAATCGACCGGTGGCACCGTGCTCATCGCCCAGGGAATCGTCGATGTATCCGCAGGTTTCTCTCCAGTCGTGGTTCTGGTGTTGCTGATCATCGTTACGATGACGCTATCCGATGTCATGAACAATACGGCGACCGCGGTCATCGCGGCGCCGATAGCCGTCGAGATAGCGAACCGTTTGGGCGTCAGTCCCGATCCGTTTCTGATGGGCGTCGCCGTGGCGGCGTCCTGCGCATTCCTGACGCCGATCGGGCACAAGAACAACACGCTGATCATGGGTCCCGGCGGCTATCGTTTCGGCGACTACTGGCGCATGGGGCTGCCGCTCGAAATCCTGATCGTTGCGATTTCGGTGCCCGCGCTGATCACGTTCTGGCCGCTGTAAATATGTAAAACGTTTGTCGCAAATCGCACGACAACGGGGTCAGAAACTGACACTCAGTGTACCCGGCCGACCCATTTCGATTTGCCGACTCGATGCATAACATATTGAAAATTAGAAAAAAATAGTCGTTCCGGTTCTTGCGGTAGGTTTGGCACAGCGATTGCAACCTGTCAGTCAGATTGCCGTTCAATGCGGCGTGGCGTCAGACAGGAAGACGGAGATGATCATGGACAGAGCGATTATCCAGGACTGGACCGATAGCATCGTGTTGCTCAAGTTCGACCAGACTCGTGATGTGCGCTACCAGGTCTACCGCGACGGGGCGACGCACTTTCTCGAAATGCGTACGCCCGAGGACGACTCTCACATCCATACACTCGAGCTGCCCGACGGCATGAAGCTCGACCGGACCAGTTACGAGGTATTGTTGCGCTATGTGCTGCTCGACGTTGTCGCGGCGTAATCCTCGACGTCCGCCCAGACGCGCAACAGGTTTTCGCCAAGGATTTTACGTACGTCCTCTTCGCTATACCCGCGCCTTAACAAACCGGCGACGAGGTTCGGATAGGAGGATACATCCTTGAGCCCGACCGGCAGCGAGTCTCCTACGCCGTCGTAGTCCGATCCGATGCCGACGTGATCGACGCCGACGAGATCGACGACGTGGTCGAAGTGATCCAGCACGTCGTCGAGCGAGGCGTAGGGCAGAGGGCCGTGTTCGCTGGCATAAATTCTCGGATAGTCCCTGTACAGAAACGACTCATCCAGTTCGGGGTGTTCCGCCCGGTACGCTCGTCCGGACGCCATCATCGCTTCCGCGTAGGCCCGCGCCTGTTCGTTGATGAACGATGATCCGAAATTGATGTGGATGACACCGCCCGTCTCGGCGAGGGCCACGATCATTTCGTCGCTCATGTTGCGTTCCCAGCCGGGCGTGAAATGGCGCGCCGAAGAATGCGAGGCTATGACCGGTGCCCGGGTCACCTCGATGATATGCCAGAACGCGTCGTCGGAGACGTGGCTGACGTCGACCATGATGCCGAGGCGATTCATTTCGGCAATCACTTCCTCGCCGAACTCGCTGATGCCTCCCCACCGCCGGTTCTCGTCATACGACGAGTCGGACAGGTGATTGGCCGAGCCGTGCGACAGTGACACGTAGCGAATGCCGCGCTCGTAGAAGTGGCGCAGGTTCTCGATGTCTCCTTCGATAGGTGATCCGTTCTCCATGCCGAGCGGTAACGACATCAGGCCGGCCTCGAAGTGCCTGCGCACATCCGCAACGGAGGTGGCGGTCGCGAACTTGTCCGGTGCGTTGGCGACGATCGCCTCGACGGCGTCGATCAGTTCTTCCGCCGCTTCCCTGGAGCGCCCCTCCGCCTCGAAAGACGCGGGCGTGTAGATGGACATGAACGGCGCATTGAGGCCGCCTGCCACGGCTCGCGGATAGTCAAAGTCGCCGGACCCGGTCGCCCGCGAGACGTCCTGCGGCGCCCGCGCCAGACGGTAGGGTACATCGACGTGCGTATCGATGATGATGCTGTCCTTCGCAATCCGCTGAGCTTCGGTCGCATAGTCGGTCGGGGCGGGCGCCTCGCTGCTGCAGCCGGCAACAACGGCCGTGGCCACAAAAAGAAAAGGAATCTTCTTCGTCATCGGGATACTTTACTGCTTGAAAATGTCGAAGATTGTACCCATACATAGGAAGCCCGCGTCCACAGGGATGGACGACCGCCTACAAGGAGACCTGCAATGAGTGATACGAATCCTCCTGCCGACCATGCGTTTGTCGATGAGAAATCGACCGGCAGGCCGATGCAACAGAACCTGAAGTCGCGCTCGACGTGGAAGCGACTGTTGTTCATGGCGATCAGTTACGCACTGGTCAGCCTTGCATCACTCGTTGGCACGTTCATCATCGTATTCGGTTTCCTGTGGTTGCTGTTCACCGGCGAGGTGAACCGCGAACTGAAGCAGGTCGGCAAGAGCCTTGGAGCCTATATCTATGAGAACGTCATGTTCCTGACGTTCAATACCGAGGAGATGCCGTTTCCACTCGGCAAGCCCTGGCCGAGCGCCGAGAGCGATTGATCTAGATTGAGAGCTCGCGCTGGCCCGGCTGCCAGTGCGTCAGGTTGATGTGCGCGCCGCCGACGCCCAGCCCGCGCACCCAGCGTGCGGCCGCGTCCAGCGTGACCCAGGTGCGCACCTTTCCTTTGCGCGTTTCCGCGGTGATCGGCCCGTTCGGTGTTCGCGCCTCGACGTGGAAACGCGCTCCGCTCGCGATGATGTTGATGTTCTTGATGGCGCCGGCGGCGACCATCGCTTTCAACATGCGTTCATCCATTCTCTTTCCCCGCTTCGTACCCGGCCTGTTCCCCGATGCGGATGCCGGTCTCGTCGCAGTGCCGGCGAATCAGCATTTCGACCATGTTCGCCACGCTGCGATGCTCGCGTGCTGCCGCTTCACGCACGGCTTCCTTGATGCCGGGCTCGATGCGCAGGTTGAGCGTGGAGATCTTGGTTCGGGCCATGCGTTACATTATATACAAAATAAAACGGAAATGTAACGCATTTTGCACGGGTCTGACGGCGTATTGCGGGACAGGGAGGGAGCGGCGCTATACTCGGGTGCCATGCGACTCGAAAGCGTCAATGTGGCTCGTGCCGAAACGATCGCGCACGGCAACAAGTCAATGGAAACGGGCATCTGCAAGCGGCCGGTCGAGGGCAGCGTCCTGGTCACCGAGGCGGGCATTCCCGGTGATGCCATCATCGCGACCCGGCATCATGGCGGCCCGGACCAGGCGGTCTACGCATACAGTGCCGACGATTACGACTGGTGGGCGGAAACGACGGGACGCGACTACCCGGCGGGAATCTTCGGTGAAAACCTGACGATCCGCGATCTGCCCGGCGATCTCCGAATCGGGGATCGCCTGTTGATCGGCGCGGTCGTACTCGAGGCGACGGCGCCGCGTATACCGTGCGATACCCTGTCGACGCGTATGCAGGACAAGGGCTTTGGCATGGCGTTCCGCCGAGCCGAGCGGCCCGGCATCTATTTCCGGGTACTCAACGAGGGTGAGATTCGTGCGGGCGACACCGTCACGCTGGTCGAGAGCGACTCCTCTGACGTGACGATTCTCGATCTTTTCCGGCACAAGTATCGCCTGCGCCACGACCCGGAGGAACTGAGGCGCTACCTGGATGCGCCGCTGGCATCGCGGCTGCGCGCCGAGGTAGAGGCCGACCTGGCGGCATTGCAATAAAAAAGCCCCGCCGGGAGGGGCGGGGCAAGTCTAAGAGAACTACGGGGAGTTCTACAGGGGATTCAGGGAGTCTAGGGCAGATCCGACGTGACGATTACGTTCAGCGGCGTCCCGCCACCTGCTTCGTCGCGTGCAACGACCGTAAAGACGTCACCGTTGGAAAAAGTGAACGGAGCCGGACCGATGGCGGCGGTCTTTGTGCCCGCGGGCGTGACGGTGACTTCGTAGTCGCCTTCGGGCAACGTGACGTAGCCAGTGCTCGCACCGAACGATACCCCGGGGATGGCGGGGTCGACGGTGTTGATGTCGGTGCCCGGAGCAGCAACGTAGATGTCTACGTCGGCTGCCGTCGGCGAGCCGTGGACGATGCGGACCTTGGCATAGGTGTTTACGGGACGCGGGTCGTCGTTCAGCACGAGCGGCGCGATCGAGGCAAGCGGACCGATTGCGAGTACGTCGTACGCCTGGCCTGCGGCAAGTGAGACATCAGCGTCGATCGCGATGACGCCCGGATCGTTGGCGACGGTGACTTTGAGGTTGTAGTCACCAGCGTCTACCCCTACGTAGCCGGCGATATCCGTATATTCGAAGTCTTCGACGAGCGGCGCGGCGAAGTTGTCGTCGACAACGATATCGACAGCCGGTGCATCCGGAGAGGCGTGGAAAGCGCGCAGCGATGCCTGCGTGCCTGCACTCAGAAGGTCGGCCGAGCCGGTGCCCGTCAGCAAGGTGAGGCTGATCGGCGAGCCGGCCGCGACCGAATCAGGCAGCGTGTTCGGCACCGCAGCGACGAACAGATCATCACCGTCGTTCAGCGTAACCGTGCCCGAGTCGTAGACGACCGTCGTCGGGTCGCCGGCGAGCGTGACGCGAATCTGGTAGTCGCCGGCAGTCACTTCGGCCGGGCCGATCGTCTCTGTGAACGAGAACGAGCCGACCGGGGCGCTGGCCGTCAAATCGGCGCCGGGGGTAGTGACGAAAACGTCAACCTGCGGGGCTGCTTCGGTCGCATGCAGCACATTCAGGCGCGCGGCGCCCGCGGAAACCGCGTCACGCGGCTGGTCGACGACGACGGGCTGGATGTTGGCGACGTCGCCCACGGCGACGATCGTGTAAATAGTATTTCCGTCGAACGTAAGATCGACGGGGCCGATGACGGTAGCATTGCCGCCGGGAAGAATGCCTTCGACGGCGATTGTGTACGTGCCTTCGGCGATCTGAAGACGGCCTGAGCCGACCTTGTAGTCGACGTCGGTCAGGGCAGCGCTGCCGTTGACGAGGACGTTGACGGGCGGTGCGTCGAACGAGGCGTGCAGCACCTGGAGGTCAGCAGTGGGTGTAGGCGGAGGCGGATCGCCAGCGAATGGGGTGACCGAGTCGCTAGAGTCGCAAGCGGCCAGGCCGAATGCGGCAAGCGCCAGTAAAAGTCTCAACGGGTTTTTCATTTCCAGCCCTCTTGGCTTGTTCAAACTGAGGCCGTAGTGTGAGGACCGGCATTTGACATTTGGTCTCATTCTCGTTTCGGAATGTATCCGGATGTTTCGTGCCGCGTTGCAGGTCGAGCGTTGCAGATGCTGTCGCGTTATGATGGCGCCATGACGAAGGTTCTACTCATAGATGACGACCGCAAGCACTCGGAGCTGTTGCAGGCCTACTTCAAGCGTTTCGGTATCAACCTGATCTGCGCGCTCGAGGCGGAAGACGGTTTTCGCAAGCTCAACCGCGAGGATCCCGACCTGCTTTTGCTTGACGTGATGTTGCCGGGCAAGGACGGATTCGAGATCTGTCGCGAGGTCCGCAAGACGAGCAATATTCCGATCATCATGCTCACGGCGCGTGGCGAGGTCATCGACCGCGTCTCCGGGCTGGAGCTCGGTGCCGATGACTACATCGGTAAACCTTTCGAGCCGCGCGAACTCGTCGCGCGGGTGCAGGCCATCTTGCGCCGTGCCGAGTCAACCGGACCCGCCGGATCGAAGCTCGAGTTCGAGGGCCTGTCGATCGACACGGAAACTCGCAGCGTCGAGGTCGACGGTGGCTCTGTCGACCTGACGTCGATGGAGTTCGAGCTGCTGTTGATCCTCGCCCGGCGCCACGGGAAGAAGTTGTCGCGTGACGATATCCTGAGCGAGCTGCGCGGAATCGACGCGGCCATCCTGACGCGTTCCGTCGACATCATGATCAGCCGACTGCGCGGCAAGCTCGGCGATTCCGTCAAACCGCCCCGATTCATCCAGACGATCTGGGGACGCGGATACTCTTTCGTCGGTGTCCCCGTAACGGATGCCTAGCCGTCTTGCCCGCTCGCTGTCGTTCCGGCTGCTGGGCATATTCGTGGTACTTGCCGCGTTGTTCGTATGGGGCAGCGGCTCGTTATTGCGCTGGTTCTATAACAGCGACGAGGTACGCGGCCTGATCAGCGGGCACCTCTCGCTGCACGTCAGCTACGTCAAGGAAGACATAGGTTCGCCGCCGCGCATCGATCGCGCCATTGCCATTACGGAACGGGTGCCCGTCGACGTACGAATTCTCGGACCGGATATCGACTGGGCTTCGGACGAAGGTTTCCCCGTGCTGAGCGACCTCGAGTTCGGACCGAGCCCGCTGTTC
>JANQGP010000330.1 GCA_028277265.1 Woeseiaceae bacterium
GCCCGTTTCGAAGCCCGCCTTCCTGTCTGACCTGACATAAGTCACGTATCGCTTGCTTTCTTGTCCAGTTGATATCAAAATGATATCAAAATGAATGACTGAACGAGGAGAGGAAAATGATCCGTGAAGTGAAACGAACCGTATCGTCCGGATACCTGGTACTTGCCGTGCTGACGGTTGCCCAGCTCGGTTTTGCCTACCTGATAGTCATGGCGGCTCGCGCGGCGTCGGTGTGGGGCGTGATCGGCGCGGTGCTGGCGTCCATCATCGTCCTCGTTTGCTGGGCGGGATTGTTCATGATCCACCCCAACGAGGCCAAGGTGCTGCAGCTCTTCGGCAAGTACGTCGGAACCTGCCATGATCCGGGCCTGCGCTGGGCGAATCCGTTCTACGCCAAGGCCGCGGTCTCCACGCGCGTACGGAACTTCGAGAGCGGCCAGCTGAAAGTGAATGACGCCAACGGCAGTCCGATCGAAATCGCAGCAGTCGTCGTCTGGAAGGTCTTCGACACGGCAGAGGCGTTGTTCGAGGTCGACGATTACGTGAACTTCGTGCAAATCCAGAGCGAAGCGGCGTTGCGCAACCTCGGCACGACGTACCCCTACGAGCCTCATGAAGACGAAGACGGGCTGGCATTGCGTTCGAATCCCGTCGAGATCGCGCAGGCGTTGCGCGAGGAAATCCAGGAGCGTCTCTCGCAAGCCGGTGTCACGGTCATCGAGGCACGCATTTCGCACCTGGCGTACGCGCCCGAGATCGCGAATGCGATGCTGCGTCGCCAACAGGCCTCGGCGATCATCGCCGCGCGCAAGCAGATAGTCCACGGTGCTGTCGGCATGGTGGAGCTGGCGCTCGATGAGCTGGACGAAAACGACATCGTCGATCTCGACGAGGAACGCAAGGCCGCCATGGTCAGCAACCTGCTCGTTGTCCTTTGCAGCGACGAGGCAGCACAACCCGTATTGAACACAGGCACGCTTTATACCTGATATGCCGTCACGCAAATCATTTGCGCTGCGCATCGACGCGAAGACGCTCGAGGCGATGCAGCGCTGGGCGAAAGACGATCTGCGCAGTCTCAATGCGCAGATCGAATTCGTTTTGCGCGAATCGTTACGTAAAGCCGGGAGGCTCAGGCGTCCTCCCGGCAAAGGCGACGACTAGTTCCTGCGGCGCTGCTCCGACCGCCCTCCCGATTTCCGACGACTATCCGACGACCGGTTTTCCGACCGCGACTCGCGGCGTTCGCTGCGCGCCTGTCGCTGCGGTTCACTGCGTCGTGCGGGTGCCCGCGACTCCGATTCTCGCCGTTGCGGACGGGCCTGGCGTTCGGGCTGGCGATACTCCCGTCGAGCCTGGCGCTCCGGTTGGCGCTGTGTCTGACGGGCCTGGCGTTCGGGCTGGCGATACTCCTGTCTCGCCTGTCGTTCCGGCTGTCGGCGCTGGTCCCTGACCACCGCTTCCCGACGTTCCTGCCTTGCCTGGCGCTCGGGTTGCCGTTGTTGTTGCCGAGTCGTGTAGTCGCGGCGGTTCTCACGCTGCGCGACGCCGGCTTCGCGGCTCTCACGGCGCGAAACCGCGGACTGTTGACGTTCCGGACGGTCGCGAAAGCGGATCGGCTCGTGGCGCCGTACCGGAAGGCCCCGTGACTCCCGCACATCGCGCTGCGGCGGCGTATGCCGATTGCGTGTTACGCGGTCACGGTGAAAGTCGCGGCGATCATGACGCGGCTCCCAGCGGTCGCCA
>JANQGP010000356.1 GCA_028277265.1 Woeseiaceae bacterium
GGCTATCGGCCTGCAAATCGAGGTCGAGCCCCGCATCGCGTGCCAGCGAAAACAAAAGGTCGTTCACCGGCACGTCCTTGACGACGACGGTGTAGGTCCTGACCGGCTCCGGCGGCGGCGCGGGCACGGGTTCGGGGGCCGGCTCCGCCGGCTCGACAGGTGCCGGGGCGATCGGTTCCGGTAACACGGTGTCCTCGTCGAGTAGGTGGCCGGCCGACAGACCCACGGAGCCCGGGCCGGCGCAGGCTATGAGCAGCACGGAGCTTGCGAAGGTGATCAGGAATCGCAGGAAAACGCTCGGCATCCTCAGGGTCCTTTTACAAAATTCACAGTTACCCCTTAGTTGTCGCCTCGGCGCCGGAAATCTTTAACGTGGGCGCAACCCTAAAGAAGGCCGCCGGATTGCCGTTAACCCCGATACCGAGCCCCTGGAGACGCCAGTGCACGGACGTGTGTCCACATCGGTGAACGAGCATGCGCCGACGATGCGCCAGCACGTCTTCCGCATGCTCGAAACCGCCCGGGAAGACGACCGCAAGAGTCGTTTCGTGGACCTGTGCCTGATCGCCCTGATTTCGTCGAGCGTCGCCGCGGTCATACTCGAGTCGATGCCCTCGGTCGAGGCCCGCTACGGCGACGCCTTCTCCCTGTTCGAGGTCTTTACGGTCGCCGTGTTCTCCGTCGAGTACCTCCTCCGGATCTGGACTGCCGTCGAGTTCGACGCAAGAAGGGGCCTGTCCCCGTGGCAGGCGCGCCTGCGCTACATGGCGTCGTTCCACGCGATCATCGACCTGCTCGCAATCCTGCCTTTCTACCTGCTCCTGTTCGGCGCCTTCGGCAATGTCGATATGCGGTTCCTGCGCGCGGTGCGGCTATTGCGCGTCCTGAAACTGACACGCTATTCCGCGGCCATGAACATGCTGCTGATCACGATCCGGGAGAACGGCAAGGCGCTCGCCGCCGCTTTCCTGATTCTCGTGACCGTCATGCTGATGGCGGCGTCCGGCATGTACTACTTCGAACGCCAGGTGCAGCCGGAGGACTTCGGCAGCATTCCGGCCGCGATGTGGTGGGCGTTCGCGACGCTGACGACGGTCGGCTATGGCGACGTCACGCCGGTTACGAACGGCGGCAAGGTCTTCGGCGCACTGATCACGGTAGTCGGCATCGGCATGGTCGCGTTGCCGACGAGTATTCTCGCCACGGGCTACGCGCACCAGCTCAAACTGAGCACAACGACATACAGGAACCGTGCGGACGAGGCGCTCGACGACGGCATCATCGACGAGAAAGAAGCCCGCGACCTGGAAGAGTTACGCGTCGATCTCGGTATCGGCAAACACACGGCCAGCCAGATTCTCGATGCCGGGATGGTCAGGCGCGCCTTGCAGGGCGACCAGGTCCGCCCGGGCCCCGTTTGCCCCCACTGCCGCAAGGCGCTTGACTAGCAGCCTCGGTACGCTCCCTGCCCGGTCCTAATTGACCGCCGATTTGCGGTCGTTCAGCCCGTAGCGTCGGATCTTCTCGACCAGCGTGGTGCGCCCGATACCGAGTAATTCGGCGGCCTTCTGCACCACCCCGCCCGAATCCGCGAGCGCCTGCGTAATCATGTCCTGCTCGATGCGTGCCAGGTACTGCTTGAGATCGATGCCTTCACTAGGGAGATCCATTGCCTTTGCCGCGCCCACCGGCACGAGCGTATCGCCGATGACCTCGGGCAGTTCCTCACCCTGTGCCGGACGTTCGGCGATCGGCCACGGAAGATCGGCGGTGCTTACCACACCGTTCGGACGAATGACCGCGAGTCGTTCGACGAGATTCGCGAGCTCACGGACGTTGCCCGACCACGTATACCTGCACAGGCTGTCCATCGCATCGTCGGCAAGGTGCAGCGACACCGATTTCTCGGCGTTCAGCCGGCGTATGAACTCGTTGACGAGTGGTGGAATATCGTCCGGCCTGTCGCGCAGTGCGGATATTTCGATGGGAAACACGCTGAGGCGGTAAAACAGGTCCTCGCGGAATTTCCCGGACTCGATGCGTGACGGCAAATCGCGGTGCGTCGCCGCAATCATGCGCACATCCACCGGGATGCTCTTCGTCCCGCCGACCCGTTCGATCACGCGCTCCTCGAGCACGCGCAGCAGCTTCACCTGCATCACGGTCGGCATGTCGCCGATCTCATCGAGGAAGAAGGTGCCGCCCTTTGCCTGCTCAAAGCGGCCGGCGCGCGACGTCACGGCCCCGGTGAAGGCGCCACGTTCGTGCCCGAACAGCTCGCTTTCCAGCAGGTTATCGGGGATCGCGCCGCAATTGACGGCGACGAAAGGTCCGTCACGCCCCGACGCCTCGTGGATCTGCCTGGCGACGACTTCCTTGCCTGTGCCCGACTCGCCCGTGATCAATACCGTGGCCATCGACGGCGCGACCTGTTCGATCAATCGCCGCACGAGCTTCGCATCGTCACTGTCGCCGATGAAGTAGCTGCCTCCCGGTCGCGGATCGGAATGATCCGTCTTGCGATGCATGGCGCGGATTTCTTCGAGTACCGCGCCGAGGGCGTCCAGGCGTACCGGGTAAGTCAACGAATGAATCCTGGCCCAGGGATAGTCTTCGTGAAGACTTGCCGCGATGTTCACTGCGCCTCCGCGTCCAGCATGACGATCGGAATACTGGGGTCGAGGTCGCCGATACCCGCGAGAAGCCCGCGCACCTCGTCTTCATCGAGGTCCGGGCCGACGAAGACGGCCTCGACACGGCCTTCTTCGGCGACTTCACGCCACTGCGCCGGCGTCGCGACCCGTACCTCGGGCGCATCCATGAACTCGATGAGTTCTTTCAGGTTGTTGGCCGCGGCTGTTCCCGCGTCGACGACCATGATCGTGCCAGGTGTGTTATTCACTTGAGAATCTACCTCAAATCGCTCGTCTAACACCTTGTTTCGTGAATCTCGTTCGACCCGAAATGACG
>JANQGP010000357.1 GCA_028277265.1 Woeseiaceae bacterium
ACCATGAGCACAGGCTGGCCCCGATAGCGGTCCAGTGAATGCCGAGCCGGCTCACCGAGGCTCTTGAGCTCGAACGCAAGCAGGGAGGTCCCCGACCCGTAGGCGGGGACCATCACCGCTATTGCTACCGCGAACGCGGCAGCGATGGCCCTTTTAGAGACTGAACGAAACACCCGCGTAGATCTCCCGGCCGCGCAGCGGACCGTAGATGTAGCCAACATCGTAGCCGCCGTCCGCGTCGAAGAAGAGCGGCGAATCCATATCACTTGCCTGGTTCTCGTCGAACAGGTTCGTCGCGCCGAGGTACAGGGACATCGTGTCCGTGAGCTGGCGAGTGACCTTGAAATCGAAGGTCGCGAAGGATTCCGCGTCGGTCGACTTCGGCGGGCCACCGATGATGTTGAAGCCTTCATAACCGTAACGAGTCAGGTCCCGCGAACCGACCCAGACGATGGAGGCAAAGACTCTCCAGTCCTCACCGGTGTAGTCGAGGGACGTAGTGACCCGCTCCTCGATCGGCGCGATCGCGTAAGAGCTTTCGAACGCTTCGTCGTACTCGAACAGCTCGATCGTGCCGGAAATGGCCAGGTCGTCGCGCAGGTCGTAGGTCAGAGCCAAGTCGGTTGCTAGCACGGTCGCGTCGCCGTCGAGCTGTGTGAGCAGCGGTATGCCGCCCGGAGTTTCGTCCATCGACGCGAGATAATCGACACGCGTATGGGCGAGCGACAACGTCGATGACAGGCGTTCGCCTTCATAGCTCAGGGCGTACGTCGTGGAGAGGGATTCCTCCAGCCGATCGATGTCAATCGCGAAACCGTCCCCTGCATCGAGAATGCCGTGGTCGGTTTCAAAGAAGGACAGCGGCGCCCGGTAGCCCCTGCCGACCGAGAAGCGCGAAGCCCAGCGATCGTTGTGTATGTAGCGAGCGTCGATGCGCGGTGCAACGATCGTCTCGTCAATTTCGGTTCCCGGTTTTTCGGGCGCAACGAAATCGGCTTCGACGCTGTCAATGCGCAATGCAACGGCGACTTCGAAGCGGTCCGATGGTGTCCACGTGTCCTGGATGTAGATGCCCCGGACGAGGTAGTCGAAGCTGTCCTCGATATAGTTGTCGCTGGCTTCACCGGCAACCGACTCCGAACGCATCTCTTCGTCGCGCTGGTCAATACCGAACGTGAGCAGGTGATTGTCGTTGACGACGAAGTTGTTGCGCAGGTCGAGGTAGACAAGATCGTCTTTTGCAACGTAATCGAAGCCCTCGTAAAACGAATCCTGTTCGTGCTCGGAGTAGCCGACGCCAACCGTCGAGTTGAAGCGGCTGCCGAACTCGTGCAGCCAGCTTGCAGAGATCTCAATACGCTCTGTCTTGATCCACTCCGCGGTTTCCCAGGGAGCACCGATGTACGTGTTGCGCACGTCGTCATCGACGAACAGCTGAGCGGATTCGATGCCGTCGAAGCCTGCAAGCACACCGCCGATGCTGTCCACTGACATCGGGCCACCGAAGATCTCGCCTTCAACATACGCCGTGCGAATCGTCACGTTGTCGCGCGGTCCGAGGTCGCTCGACAGGCGCAGTACCACGCTGTTGTTTTCCTGCAGCGGCTCCTCGCTGACACCGTTGTTGTCGCCATCATAGGCATCGCGCGTGTCCATTTGCGCAGCAAGCGTCACCGCATGGCGACCGTCCTGGCTGACAATTGCGCCGAACCCACCCACGTGATAGCCGTCACCGTCTTCACTGTCTGCGAAGTCAGCGTCTACCTGGAGGCTGGTCGCGTCAGGTTCCTTGGAAAGAATATTCAGCGTGCCGCCGATCGCTTCGGGAGCGATGAGCGATGCACCGGCCCCTCGGGCGACTTCGATGCTCTTTACGCCGGTCATGGCGAGCGCATCGACGGCGTAGTACCCGGCGATCATCGTGTGCAGCGGCATGCCATCCGTGAGAATGGTCGTGTGTTCGCCGCGCATGCCGTTGAGCATGATGCGCTTGACGCCGCACATCGAGCATTCATTGGATACCCGGACACCGGGTGACGTCTGGATCGCCTGCGACAGGTTGAGCGCCTGCCGCGATGCGATCAGGTGCTCGTCGATGACCTCGGTTTTCTGAATGACGTCTTTCAGCGTGCCCGCGTTGTACAGGCGTTCCCGGACACCGGTCACCGTGATTTCGTCGATGGTATCGGCGTCGTTGTCCGGCGCCACCGGCTGTTGGGCAAAGGAGGCGGGCAGGACCCAAAGGATGAGGCCCAAAGCTGCGATTATGCGTTTCATTGTCGTTTCCAAGGCGTTGGATGGAGAATGATTGAATGATAATGATTCGCATTAACGTTACGAATGCGTATTTGTACGGATGGGCCTTGCGGGGACCGACGGGGACCACCGAAACGACTTGTTACATAAAG
Source organism: Woeseiaceae bacterium (assembly GCA_028277265.1). Classification (GTDB taxonomy): domain Bacteria; phylum Pseudomonadota; class Gammaproteobacteria; order Steroidobacterales; family Woeseiaceae; genus UBA1847. Next base: position 2,409 of record JANQGP010000357.1, read on the forward strand.
CGGGTGTCGGCGCGGACCACAACATGGGACAGTATTGTCATTGATTGACCAGGAGTATCCCCGAATGCGCAAACTCGCAGGAGTCGTTGCAATCATGCTGACATCAACCGCGGCCATGGCCGATCTGCTCGACCAGGATTTCAGGAAGCTGGCGTCCGATGAAGTCGTGAACCTCGAACAGGCTTACGACGGCAAGGTCGTCCTCGTCGTCAACACGGCCTCGAAGTGCGGCAACACGCCGCAGTACGAAGGGCTCGAGAAGCTCTACCAGGAATACGGCGATGACGGCTTCGTCGTGCTCGGCTTCCCATCCAACGATTTCCTCGGACAGGAGCCCGGCACCGAAGCCGAGATCCAGGAATTTTGCCGGCTCACCTACAGCATCAAGTTCCCGATGTTCGAAAAGATCACGGTCAAGAAGGGCAAGGCACATCCGTTCTTCGACCAGCTGGCCGAGGCGGCCGGCACGCAC
>JANQGP010000008.1 GCA_028277265.1 Woeseiaceae bacterium
GGCGTCCTGACGCGTCGACGAGCAAGTTCTGCTCGTTCAACACTCTGTATCCTCGGACACTTGGCTCGTGGATGCAATTGTCATACCTTCCCCGATCCTCCGAGGCGGTCTCTCCGCTTTGCTCGGCCGTCCCGGCACATCCTGCCAAAATACTCAAAATAGCCGCTATAGATATATGTTTTAAAAACATTTTTGAGACCTAAAAAGCCGTTGCTTGTGCGCAACAATCGGGCGCCCTCTGTCCTTATTCAGCCTTGGTATTAGACCCGTCCCGTGCATTAAGTTTACGTCAAATCCGCAGCTGACAGGCATGGAGTTCACCCCTCCCCAACGCTGACAGGCCGTCCGGGATCGCGAATCCACTCGCTCCACGAGCCCACGTACAGACGTGGCTCCACGTAGCCCGCCTCCAGCCCCGCAATCGCCACATGGCAGGCCGTAACGCCCGAGCCGCACATGACGGCCCACGCACTGGTACGGTCGTCCCCCAGCGCCGTGCGAAGCCGGGAGCGCCGCGCGGCCGGTGAAAGCCAGAGACCCTCGGGCGTCACCAGCTCGTTGAACGGCAGGTTTATGGCACCCGGCACGTGCCCGGCAACCGGGTCAATGGGTTCGACCTCGCCCCGAAACCGGGCCCGGTCGCGGGCATCGACCAGGCGCCGCTCCGCAATGCCATCGACATCCGCGCCGAGCTCGTCCGTCGTCAAGATCAGGTTGGGCTGCGGATCTCCGCGGAACGTCGTCGTCTCGGGGGATGCCGGGCCGGACTCGAGTGCACCGCCTGCACCGAGCCAGGCCGCGAGTCCGCCGTCGAGAAGGCGGGTGTGTTCGTGGCCCAACCATCGCAGCACCCACCACGCACGCGCCGCGATCGCCCCGTTGCCCGCATCGTAGACGACCACAGTCGTGTCGTTGCCGATTCCGAGGCGACCCAGCGTTGCCGAAATCGCCGCCACGTCCGGCAGCGGATGTCGACCCGTCTGTGGCCCGGGCGCCCCGGCGAGATCCTCGTCGAGATCCAGGAAGACCGCTCCGGGGATGTGGCCTTCCCGATAGCTTCGGCGGCCTGCGGCCGGGTCGGCGAGGTCGAATCGGGTGTCGACGATGGCGATATCCGCCCGGCCAATCTGCTGTCGGAGCTCGTTGACGGACATCAGAATCCTGTACTCGGACATGGCTACCTCGAATCATGGCATGGGCGTATTGAGGCCTTGTACGACACGCCGCGCTTCGAGACAATAGCATCGCCTTGCGGGTACCGCCCGCGCCTGTTCCTGATTGAACTGGGAGTTACATAGTGGACAAGATTCTTGTCGGCCTGAAGCGTGTCGTCGACTACAACGTGCGAGTGCAGGTCAAAAGTGACGGCAGCGGCGTCGAAACCGACGGCGTCAAGATGAGCATCAACCCCTTCGATGAGATTGCGCTGGAAGAAGCCCTTCGCATCAAGGAGCGCGGTGACGCCAACGAGGTTGTTGCCGTATCGATAGGCACCGCCGACTCGCAGCAACAGCTGCGCACCGGTCTGGCCATGGGTGCGGACCGCGCAATTCTCGTGACCGTCGACGAAGCCCCGGACCCGCTGTCAGTGGCGCGAATATTCCTGTCCCTGGCCGAAAAGGAGAACGCCGGACTCGTCATGCTCGGCAAGCAGGCGATCGACGGTGACAACAGCCAGGTCGCGCAGATGCTCGGCGCACTCTGGGGCCGTCCGCAAGCGACGTTCGCCTCCGGCGTGACGCTGGATGGCGATACGGCCCGAGTGATCCGTGAAGTCGATGCGGGCCTCGAGACGGTCGAGGTCGATCTGCCTGCGGTCATCTCCGTGGACCTGCGCCTCAATGAGCCGCGCTACGTCAAACTGCCGGACATCATGAAGGCCAAAAAGAAACCGCTCGACGAAGTGGCACTGGCCGATCTCGGCATCGAGGCAGGACCTCCGATAAAGGAGTTGTCCTTCGCGCCGCCTGAAGGACGGCAGCGTGGGATCATCGTGGAAGACGTTGCCGGACTCGTTACGGCACTCAAAGACAAGGGGCTCGCATAAATGGCCAAGATACTGATCGTTGCCGAACACGACGGCAAGAACCTCAATGCCAGCATTGCAAAGTGCGTCGCATGTGCCTCGTCCATCGACGGGGCCGAGATCGACGTCATCGTGCTCGCCGCCGCAGCCGGCGACGTCGCCGCACAGGCGGCGGAGATCGCGGGCGTGAATCGTGTACTGACTATTGAACGGCCGGAGAACGAGCATCCGGTCTCCTCGGTCCTCGGTCCGCAGGTTGCGGCGTTAGCGGGCGGCTATGCGTACGTTTTCGGACCTTCAACGACGTTTGGCCGGGACCTCATGCCGCACGTTGCAGCCCTGCTGGGCGTCAACCAGGTCACCGACATCATGAGCGTCGAAGGAAGCCACACCTTCAAACGGCCTATCTATGCGGGCAATGCAATAGTGACCGTGGAGGCACCGCAAGGCAGCACCATTGTCGCGACCGTGCGCGTGGCGTCCTACCAGGCAGCCGCGGGCGGCAACTCGGCGACCGTCGAGCCGGCAAGTGTCGAGGCAGATCTACCCGCACACACACGCTACGTGGGGCTGGAGTCGGCTGTATCGGACCGTCCGGACCTTCAGACCGCCGCGAGCGTCGTGGCGGGCGGCCGTGCGTTGGGCAGCGAAGAGGACTTCGGCCTCATCTACAAACTGGCTGACAAGATGGGCGCCGGTGTCGGTGCAACACGCGCGGCAGTCGATGCCGGCTACTGCCCCAATGACATGCAGGTCGGCCAGACCGGCAAGATCATCGCGCCGGACCTCTATATCGCCATCGGCATATCAGGTGCCATCCAGCACCTCACCGGCATCAAGGACGCGGGCACTATCGTTGCGATCAACAAGGACGAAGAAGCGCCGATCTTCGAAGTCGCGGACATCGGTTTGGTCGCCGATCTCTTCGACGTCGTGCCGGAGCTGACCTCGGCGCTGGAGAGCTAGAGCGCTTCCAGGATCGCCTCGGCCTTGGAGACCTCGAATTCGGCGGGCGCCTCTACCGCAACGTGCGTCGCAACGCCGTCATCGACGACGATTGCAAAACGCTGGCCACGGACTCCCATACCGAAACCCGTGGCGTCCAGTTCGAGGCCCAGGGCACGCGTGTAATCGGCGTTGCCGTCGGCCAGTAGCGTTACCTTGTCGCCGGCGCCGCGGTCTTTGCCCCACGCGCCCATGACAAAAACGTCGTTCACCGCCATGCACGCAATCGTGTCGACGCCTTTCGCGTGAAGGGCTTCGGCATTGTCGATGAATCCGGGTAGATGGTTCATCGAACAGGTCGGGGTGAATGCGCCAGGCACTGATACGAGCACGACCTTCTTGCCTGAAAAAAGCTCGTCTGTGGTCATCGATCCCGGGCCGCTGTCGGTCATGACGCCGAAGCTGCCCTCGGGCATGGTATCGCCAACTGCAATGGTCATAGCATGGTCTCCGTAGTGTTAGTAGTCGTTTTCGGCGACGTGAATCACGAGGCCGTCGAGTTCGTCTGTGACCTCGATCTGGCAAGTCAGCCGGCTCGTTTCCTTACGGTCGAAGGCCGCGTCCAGCATGCTGTCTTCCATGTCGTCCATCTCCGGCACCTTGTCCATCCAGGCCTCGTCGACATAGCTGTGGCAGGTTGCACAGGCGCAGGCGCCGCCGCACTCGGCCACGATGCCGTCGATGTTGTTATTGATGGCGCCTTCCATGACCGAGTGACCGTTTTCCACGTTCACTTCGTGGCGGGTACCGTCCGGCGTGATGTAGGTGACTTTGGGCATCTCTGACTTCCGCTTGAACTGATCGGATCCTTAGAAGGCGCAAAATATAAGGGCGTTGACCGTTTCCGGTCAACGCCCCCGGCGCAATTATAGAGAGTGTTAAAGTTGGGCGGCGGCAGCTGCACGCTTGGCTTCGAGTTCCTGGCGCTTCTTGCGCGCGGCTTCCTCGGCCAGGCGAATCTGCCGATTGCGTTCGACTTCGGCGTCTATCACCCTGACCCACTGTGTGGACTGGCGGGCCGACCGCGGCACCTTGCCCGCTTCGACGAAGGCGCGGCGCGCATCGTTGTAGCGACGCAGGTTGTAAAGGCACATGCCGAGCGAAATCTGCGCGTTGTCGGGGTTCTTGAGCCCACCCTTGCGGATTGCATCGTTGGCCGCGTCGACACACTCCGTGTAGTTGCCGACGTTCAGATAAGCGTTTGCCAGACGCAGATCCAGTTGGCCATCGGTCGCGAGACCGGCCGCGGATTTGAGTGCCGGGATGGCCTTCTCGTCCTCCATCGCCAGCATCCAGGCCTGCGACAACAGGCGATAGTTCTTCTCGGTCTTCGGCACGACACCGGCGTCCATCTTCTCCTGAAGCAGCTTACCGGCCTTGTACGGCACCTCGGCCTGGAGGTAAAGCTGCGCCATCGTCACGAACTCGGTGTCTTTGACCAGCATGCCCTGCGTATGGGCAGCGTCATAGGCGTAGATCAGCTTTTCGTCTTCGCCGAGTTCAGTGTAGGCGCCGGCAAGCGACTTCCAGTACCGGGCCTTGGGCCAGTTCATCAACAGCGTCTTCTGGATATCGCGGACTTTCGCATAGTTCTCTTCCTGGAAGTACGCGAAATTGAGCAGGTTCCACCAGTCTTCCTTCACCGGCTTGTTCCGATTCTGCGCTACCTGCATTGCCATCTCGATCGGCGCAACCATGTCTTTGTAGCGGTCGAGGTTATACAGGATTTGCGCTTTGAGAATGAACGGCTCCGGCGCCGGGTTGGTTTCGAGCACGAACCACTTGTCGAGCGTCGTCAGCGCCCGGCCGTATTGTTCCTGCATCGTCAAGAGCTGCGCCATCGTGTACGTCGTCTGCTTGGCTATCTGCTCTTCGAGCGAGGGAATCGCCAGCATCTTGTCGTAGGTACGAATCGCCTCGTTGATATTGTCCATGTTGTAGTGGACGAAACCGATGTAGTTGAGAACGTTGGCCTGCTCGTATTCGGTCAGCTTGTCCGGGTTGTACAGCCCGTTGAGCAGCCTGAGCGCGCCGTTGTAGTCCTTCTCGTCGACCATCTCCTGCGCCCTCTGGATGCGCTCGTAGACGTCCTTGCTGACCGCCTGGGCCTGCTTCGTCTTGGTCTTGTCTGTCTCGGGATCTGCGCGCTCCTGCGCCGATGCATTGCCCATGGCAAACACACCGACTACGGCCACCAGGCACAGCTTCAGGGCAATTCCACGATTGAGTTTCATGTCCTTAGTCCTCCAGCTGGAACGAGATACGCGTCTTCACGCCCGGAACGTCCACGGGAACGCCGTCAACGACGCGTGGTTTGTATTTGAACTTGAGCACGGCACGAATCGCCGCTCGCTCGAACAGGCTGCTCGTCGACTGTATGACGACCGGGTCCTTGACCGTGCCCGTCGTCGTTACCGTGAACATCAGGTCCACGAAACCCTCGAGACCGCGTGACAGGGCGCGCGCCGGGTAGACCGGCGCGACGCGCACGATCGGCAGGTAGTCACCTTCCGCGATGTTCATGCCACCGGGCCCACCGATATCCGTCGCTGCCTGAACCGTAGGCGGTGCCACGTTGATGGTCGGGGCATCGGGGTTCACGTTGTCCATGTCCTGGGGCGGTGTCTCGGGCGGTGTCTCGGGCGGCTTCGGCGGCTTCTCGGGAACGATATCCTCGACATTCAGGTTCTCGTTCCGTTTGACGCGGACAAACTCGAGCTTGTGCCGCGTACGGGGGTCCGTCAACGCCTGCTTACCGGTGACGATCAGCAGCTGCATGATGAACAGCAGGCTGACCGTGACGACCGAGCCAAAAACAATTGCAATTGCATAACGACCTAGCATGGTCCGTTTCTCCTCAGCGGACTAGCCGCTCAATCTGCCCGCCTGATCAAGTCATTGAGACAGGAATCCCGCACTTGCGTTCCTTAGCCTTCGTTGTCCGACGCAATTGCGACATTTGTCACGCCAGCTGCCTTGGCGGCCTCCATGACGATGACCAGTGTCTCATGCGTTGAACCCTCGTCAGCCTGAATCACGATCGACCCTTTCGGGTTTTCCGCGTGCAGCCGCTCGATAACTCCCCTGAGTGCACGCGGGTCGCGCTCGGCGCGATCGATCCAGATCTCATCGTTCGGGCTGATCGCGATCAGAATGGCTGCATCATCCTGCGAGTCCGCGGTAAACGTATCCGGCCGCTCGACCTGGATACCAGCCTCTTTGATGAACGTCGCCGTAACGATGAAGAAGATGAGCATGATGAAGACGACGTCGAGCATCGGCGTCAAATTGATCTCGCTCTCTTCTTCGTCAAGCGCCAATAAGCGTTTCTTGGCCATTTTTCGGTTTCCTCCGGTCGCCGGCTAATTCGACTCGCCGATCGAGATACTATAGACACCCGCCAGCCGCGACGCGTCCATGACATCCACAAGCGCCTTGTTGGTCGATTGGTTGTGCGCCAGTATCACGACGGAGCCGTCCGGGTTTTCCGCGGCAAGGCGCTCGATGTTGGCGCGAATGGCGCGCGGATCCACAAGACGCCGGTCGATCCAGATCTCGTCGGTCGCACTGATTCTGACGAGAATATTGGCATCTTCCGGTTTACTCTCGGTCATCGGCGCATCGGGGCGATTCACATCGATGCCTGCCTCCCTGACGAAGGAGGCGGTCACGATGAAGAAGATCAACATGATGAAGACGACGTCGAGCATCGGCGTCAGATTGATTTCGCTTTCTTCGTCTTCGACGTGGATATCTTCGAGATGTTTTCTCATGGCGAAATCTCTCCTAGTGATCCATCGTCAGCGAGTCCTCGAGGAATTCCACCTCGCGGTGCGCTCGACGGGTCAACAACGTGATCAACAGCACGCCCGAGAGCGCGCCCACCATTCCCGCCATAGTCGGTACCGTAGCCTGGGATACGCCGGCCGCCATTGCGCGAACATTGCCCGACCCGGACGCGGCCATTACCTCGAAGACCTTGATCATGCCTGTCACGGTGCCGAGCAGGCCCAGCAAGGGACACAAGGCAATGAGCGTCTGGATGATGGAAAGCCCTCGATTGGTCACCTCGCTGAATTGCGAGATCAACAGCTCGCGAACCTGCTTGGCGTTCCAGGACTGGCGCTCCGACCGGGATTCCCATTTATCGTGGATTTCTCGCGACATCTTCTTCATCGACGAGCGGAAGAAAACCACTCTTTCCACGATGAGCACCCACATGATGAAGATGACGACCGCGATGGCCCGGAGAACCGGGCCACCGAGAGTCATGAAGTCGCGAATGGCTTCTATTGCATCAGCAAGCCAAAGCATGGCGAATCCTCTTCATTAACCGGAACGCTCTGAGTGCTGGGCCACGAGGCCTGCACTCTGCGACTGAAGGATGTTCACGATCTTGCGGCTCTGGCCGCTGACGATCGTGTGCAACAGCACCATCGGGATGGCGACCAGGAGGCCGAGTACCGTGGTGACCAGTGCCTGCGAGATACCGCCCGCCATCATCTTCGGATCGCCCGCGCCGTACAGCGTGATGACCTGGAAGGTCTTGATCATGCCGGTAACGGTTCCGAGCAGACCCATGAGCGGCGCGACGGCCGAGACGACCTTGATGAACAGCAGACCCTTCGTGAGTGCCGGCATCTCTTTGAGCGCCGCCTCGGAGAGCTTGAGTTCGATCGTTTCGGTATCCGCGGCCTTGTTCGACTCGTACGCTGCGAGGACGCGACCGAGCGGGTTGTCGGTGCTGGCCGTCTCGCGCTTGAGCTGGGCGTTGACCTTGCGGGATGCTGTGGAGAGCGCCGCAAGGCGCAGGAGCGCGATGAGCACACCGATGATACCGAGCGTGATTATCGCGTAACCCACGTAACCACCCTGGTGCATCTTTTCGGTCAGCGTCGGCGTGTCGACGAGCGTGGCCAGGATGCCGCCGCGCGTGACGTCGATTCCGAACGGCACGGCGTCGCCTGGGTCGGCGCCGATAATGTCGTCCGTGGTGCTGAGGAACTTGCCTTCCGGCTGGCGCAGCAGCTCGGAAAGCGTGCCATCAGGATTGAACTCGAGATAGCCGTTTTCGGACACGATGTTGAATGAACCGATCCGTACCACGTCGACTTCATCCTGCGTACCGTCTGCGTGGGTCACCATGTGGCTGAAACGCGATATACGTCCCGACTCGACGACCTCCTGGTGCAGCATCGCCCAGAGCGTCTCGATCTCCGAGATCTCCGGGATACTGCTGGCGCCGGCCAGCTTGCTGCCGAGGTCGACGAGGAACGCGTTACGATCGGGATACTCGATGTTCGTCAGCGACGCTGTGAAGCGTCCCTGCGTGTCACCGGCAACCGTCTGCAATACGCCCAGCAGTTCCTTCAGGGCGCCCATACGCTCGTCCAGCGCCTGGCGCGCCGTGATGATGCGTTGCTGGTTCTGCTCGAAATTGTTCTCGAGCTGTGCCGACACGTTCTCCTGGCGCGTGCGCTCGGCACGAGCCTGGTTCAACAGCTGCTGCTGCTGGTTACGGGCCTGGGCGAACGCCGCTTCGCGCTGGCGCGCTTCGCGCGAGTCTCGGGCCTGGCCCTGTTCAATGAGCCGCAGGAGCTCGCCCATGCTGGCGGCAGCTTCGTCCTCGTCCTGCTGTGCGTGTGCCGTCGTCAGTCCGAGACTCAGCAATCCGGCGGCGATAATGAGAGTAAAACGTTTCATTTAGGTGGCCTCCGATGCTTCTACCGGAATGACGATCAACTCGGGCGCAATCAGCTGGCGTGCCATGCGCAGTCCCTTGCGAACCTCGTTGCGCGCCGAATCGTCGCGTACGAACTCTTTCGTCTGGTTGTTCCAGCGACCCGTGACCGCGGTGTCGTCGGACTGGAAATAGAGGCCGATACGGCCAATGCGCAACATGTTGAACGAGCGCGTCTCGCCGTCGATCGTCAATGACTCCTGGTAAAACTCGGACGAGTTGCCGTAGTCGTTCTCGATCTGGTAGGCCTCCATCACCTTGCGGAACTTCTCGGCGACCGAGACGTCGGAGCGCTCCATGATGCTCTTGAGCTCCGCAATACGCTTCCTGCGCTCTGGCATGAGAAACGGAATGTCGAGTTCGATGGACTGCTCCAGACCGTCGATCATGCGTTCCATCAGGGGGAAGATTTGACGGTTGATGACGTCGACACGATCCATCGACAACGAGATGTCTTCAAGGGTCGCCTGCTGTCCTTCGACCTGCGCCCGCATCAGGCGGTTGTAGACCTTCAGGCCGTCGATTTCCTTGTTGATTGCCCGGTACTGGTCTTCGAGGGACCGCGTACCTTCGACAATGTTGTTGATCCGCTCCTGCGATTGTTGCGCCAGATTCAACCGACGTTGATCAGCCCGCAATACATCATCGACGGTCTGGGCGAAAACGCTGCCGGAGATCATCATCACCGAAGCCGCGATAAACGCGGTGGCAAGATGCCGACTGCTGCTTATGCACCGTTTCATGAACGCTCCTTAAAGGTCGTTATTAATAGTTGTTATGGAGAGGGATGCAACGTATCCGTTGAATACATGCACAAATGAAAACCGGTAACGAAGACTGCGTCACCAATTGCGCACGCGGCCCTCTCCACCGACGCCGCGCGGCGTTGAACTCGTTTTGGACCCCTGTTTTTCTCTCTGATATTTGGCTCCTGGGATTTCCCAGGTTTCCCCGCCATTTATTCCTTTGATTTCCCAGGTCCCCTGAATACCGGGCAAGAATAACACATGCATTCAGTATCGCCAGTGTTATGAAAGACATAACGCAAGTAGTATTTGACGTTACGTTTCGCTTGCGTTTTCGGGCCGGTTTCCGTCCTCGCGATCTCACTCTCACCGGCGAATCCGATTCCGGATGCGCCGGAATTCCACCCGCACTGCCGACCCGTACGAGACGCCTGGATGGTCGCGATTCAGCCGGGCAAAATTTCTTTGAATCAACTATGTAGATGAACTTTTTAACGCTCTTTATTTGGTATCACCCGTAACCGTACAGGAAACGGTTGACAACTTTTCGGCGTTACAACATGATTCGCCGCTATGAGAGTTACGCGCACATTCCTGTCTGCAGCCGCGCTGCTCGTAGTCGTACTCGACCTGCTTCTTACCAGGAGGCGGAGCGGGTAGCGCGTAACCGAAGAAAGGACATCGCAAACCCCGCATCCGACAGGATCGTGGGGTTTTTTTTATGAATTCATATCGAAGAACGGGAACCACCATGAAGATGTATTCCGAAGCAGACGTAGACGCGTCGATTCTCGGCGATCAGCAAGTCACGATTCTCGGCTACGGCAGCCAGGGTCGCGCTCACGCACTGAACCTCAAGGACTCGGGTTTCAACGTCGTCGTGGGCCTGCGACAGAGCGGCGCCAGCTGGGCGAATGCGGAGGCGGACGGCCTGTCGGTTCAGGAGCCCGGCGAGGCAGTGAAAAACGCGACGGTGGTCATGTTCCTGACACCGGATATGGTCCAGAAGTCACTCTACCGCTCCGTCGTCGACGATATTCCCGATGGCGCCCTTTTGTTGTTTGCGCACGGGTTCGCGATTCATTTCGGACAGATCGAGCCACGCGCGGATCTCGACGTTGCGTTGATCGCGCCGAAAGGTCCGGGCGGACTCGTCCGGCGTCAATACGAAGAAGGCCACGGAGTGCCCTGCCTCGTCGCGGTTCACCAGGACGCGTCCGGTAACGCGCTGCAAAAGGCGCTTGCCTATTCGGCCGGGATAGGAGGCGCCCGCGCCGGCGTCATCGAAACCACCTTCGCTGAAGAGACCGAGACCGACCTGTTCGGCGAGCAGGCCGTGCTGTGCGGGGGCGCAACCGAACTGATCGTTGCCGGGTACGAGACGCTGGTCGAGGCCGGCTACCAGCCCGAGGTCGCGTACTACGAGGTCATGCACGAACTCAAGCTCATCGTCGACCTGCTGCACGAAGGCGGGCTCGCGAAGATGCACAAGTTCATCAGCGATACGGCCGCCTGGGGCGACATGGTGTCGGGGCCGCGCGTTGTCGATGCGTCATCCCGTGCCGCCATGAAAGACATACTGACCGACATCCAGGACGGCACCTTTGCCAGAAACTGGGTCGCCGAGAACGAAGACGGCATGCCGCGATTCAAGGCGAAGATGCAGGCGGACCTCGATCACCCGATCGAGGACGTGGGCCGCAGGCTGCGCGGCCGCATGGACTGGCTGTCCGAGTAAACCCGTACCGCGAGGAACTGAACGAATCCGGAGAGAACCCGATGTCAGACAACAGGATACGCATCTTCGACACGACCCTGAGAGACGGGGAACAGGCGCCCGGCTGCAGCATGACGCTCAGAGAAAAGCTGCGTGTTGCCGGGGCGCTGTCCGAGCTCAACGTCGACATCATAGAAGCCGGGTTCCCGGCCGCCTCGCCCGGCGACTTCGAATCCGTCAAGGAAATCGCGGACCGCAACTTCGGACCGACGATATGTGGCCTGGCCCGGTGCAATCCCGAAGACATCCGGAAGGTCTACGACGCCGTCAAGGGCGCCGACAATCATCGTATTCACGTCTTTGTCGCGACGAGCGCGATCCATCGCGAGCACAAGCTCAAGATGGCCAAGGAAGAGATCATCAGGAGCGCTGTCGGCGCGGTGGCCATGGCCCGCGAGCTCGTCGACGACGTCGAGTTCTCGCCGGAAGACGCCTCGCGAACCGAGCTTGGCTATCTCGCCGAGGTCGTGACCGCCGCCATCGAAGCCGGCGCCACGACCGTCAACATTCCGGACACGGTCGGCTACACGGTGCCGGCCGAGTTCGACGAGTTGTTCCGCTATCTCGTCGACAACGTGCCCAACATCGACGATGCGACGTTGTCGGTGCACTGCCACAACGACCTCGGCATGGCCGTGGCAAACAGTCTGGCGGCGGTTTCGGCCGGCGCGCGACAGATCGAATGCACGATCAACGGTATCGGCGAGCGTGCGGGCAATTGCTCGCTCGAAGAGGCTGTGATGGCCATCAAGACACGCGCCGAGTTCTTTGGCCTCGAAACCGGCATCGACACGACGCGCCTCTACCCGACGTCCCGGCTCGTATCGAACATCACGGGCATGCACCCGCCGCGCAACAAGGCCATCGTCGGAGAGAACGCGTTTGCTCACGAAGCGGGCATTCACCAGCACGGCATGCTGCAACACGCGTCGACCTACGAGATCATGAGGCCCGAGGACGTCGGCATAGCGAAGTCGAACCTCGTGCTTGGCAAACACAGTGGGCGGCATGCGTTCCGTGACCGGCTCGTCGAGCTCGGTTTCGCGCTCGACGAGTTCGAGACCAACCGCGCATTCCAGGAATTCAAGAAGCTCGCGGACAAGAAGAAGGACATCTATGATGGCGATCTCGAGGCGATCGTCATGAACGCAGGTGGGGCGTCTTCCGGCCCGTGGACGCTCAAATCGCTGGAGGTCCAGACGCACACGGACGAGCCTGCGACGGCAGCCATCACGCTGATCGGTGAAGACGGCAACGAGGTGTCGGACTCCGCGCACGGCGACGGACCGGTGGCGGCGGCATTTCAGGCGCTCGAGCAAGTTACCGGGGTCGAGCTCGTCCTGAAGAACTTCGAACTGCACAGCGCATCGATCGGCGAGGACGCCCAGGGCGAAGTCACCGTCACCGTCGAGTACGACGGCCAGAGCTTTCGCGGCCGCGGCGCCAGCGTGGATATTGTCGAAGCCGGCACGCGGGCATGCCTGGAGGTCATGAACCGCATTCTCCGGCGCGGACCGCGCGGCGCGACCGATCCCGGTGACGGTGAATCGACGCGCGCGACCATCTGAATGCCGGCAATGGATTGAATCGGAGTCGTAACGTTGAGCAAGCCAACGACGCTGTTCGAAAAGGTCTGGGCGGATCACGTCGTCGTCGAAGAGACGACCGATACGCCTGCCGTGCTTTACATCGACCTTCACATCATCCACGAAGTGACGACGCCGCAAGCGTTCTCGTTGCTCCGCGACAGCAAGCTGCGCGTGCGCCGGCCCGACCTGACGCTGGCCACCCTCGATCACTCGACACCGACAACGCCGGTGAGCACGTTCAGGGACCTGCTGGTCGCCGGCGAAGGCGCAGCCAACCAGGTTCGGCAAATGGAACAGAACTGTGCGGAATTCGGCATCGACCTTCTCGGCTACGGGAGCGGAAAACGTGGCATCGTGCACGTCATCGGGCCCGAGCTCGGCGCAACCCAGCCCGGCAAGACCATCGTCTGCGGAGACAGCCATACGAGCACGCACGGCGCTTTCGGCGCCCTGGCCTTCGGCATCGGAACGACCGAAGTCGGCCACGTGCTGGCAACCCAGTGCCTGTTGCAGCGAAAGCCTAAAACGCTCGCGATCAACGTCGATGGCGCGTTGCCAACCGGCGTGTCGGCCAAGGACATCATTCTTGCCGTGATCGGCGAAATCGGCGTGGACGGCGGAACCGGCCACGTCATCGAGTATCGCGGTGACGCCATACGCTCTCTCGGCATGGAAGCACGGATGACGATCTGCAACATGTCGATCGAAGGCGGCGCCAGGGCCGGTATGATTGCGCCCGACGAGACCACGTTCGCGTACCTGCAAGGACGTGAACGCGCGCCTCGAGCCGATGCTTGGGATACGGCCGTCGCTCGCTGGCGAGCGCTGCGAACCGACGAAGGCGCCGCCTTCGACAAGTCGGTGTCGATCGACGCCGCCAATCTGACGCCCATGATCACGTTCGGCACCAATCCCGGCATGGTCGTCGGTATCGACGAGCCTGTGCCGGAAAGCGCCGACGCGAGCTTCCGCAAAGCACTCGACTACATGCAGGTGGAATCCGGAAAGCCGATGACCGAAAACGCTGTCGACGTCGTGTTCGTCGGCAGCTGCACGAATGGCCGCTTGTCGGACATCCAGGAGGCCGCCGACGTCCTCAAAGGCCGCAAGGTCGCCGATGGTGTCCGCATGCTGGTGGTCCCGGGTTCCGAGCTTGTCAAGGCTGAAGCCGAATCGCATGGTCTCGACAAGGTCATCACCGCGGCCGGCGCCGAGTGGCGTGAAGCCGGTTGTTCGATGTGCATCGGGATGAACGGCGACATCGCCCAGCCCGGTCAGCTCAGCGTCTCGACGAGCAATCGCAACTTCGAGGGCCGTCAGGGCGTGGGCGCACGGACGGTGCTGGCCTCGCCCGCAACGGCCGCGGCGTCCGCAGTTGCCGGCCACGTCGCCGACCCGAGGAAATACGCATGAAGCCCGTCACGCGCATCGAATCGCGGACCGTCGTCCTGCCAACCCGGGACATCGATACCGACCAGATCATCGCGGCCCGGTTTCTGACGACGACCTCGAAGGACGGCCTCGGCAAGTCAGCGTTCTACGACCTGCGGTATGGCAAGGACGGCGCACCGAAAGAGGATTTCCCACTGAACCGACCGGAGGCCGAAGGCTGCAATATCCTTGTCGCCGGAAACAACTTCGGCTGCGGCTCGTCGCGCGAACACGCGCCATGGGCGCTGCTCGACTACGGCTTCGAAGCCGTGATCTCGACCGAGATTGCCGACATTTTTCGCAATAACTCGCTCAAGAACGGCCTCGTCGCGATCGTCATCGACACCGACACGCACGACTGGTTGCTGGACAACCCGGGGGCAAGTCTCGTCATCGACGTCGAGTCGACAATGCTGACGCTGCCTGATGGGCGCACCGTGCCTTTTCATCTCGACGGATTCGCGCGCTATTGCCTCGTGGAGGGCGTGGACCAGCTCGGCTTCCTGCAAAAGCAGCAAGACGCGATTTCGGCCTTCGAGGAGAACCGCCCGTGGCAGCCCTGATCACACTGCTGCCCGGCGACGGAATCGGTCCGGACGTGACCGCCAGTGCGCGGCAGGTACTGGACGCGGTTGCGGAACGATACGGGCATGACTTCAGCTACCGCGAGGCCCTGATCGGCGGCGCGGCAATCGATGAGATCGGCAACCCGCTGCCCGACGAGACGATCGAGGCTTGTGAGGCCGCCGATGCCGTGTTCCTCGGGGCCGTCGGCGGACCGCGGTGGTCCGACCCGAATGCGGCGATCCGTCCCGAGCAGGGATTGCTCGAGCTGCGTTCGATACTCGGTGTCTACGCTAACCTGAGGCCCGTCCGGATCTACCCCGAACTGGCCGGTGCATCGCCGCTGCGCGCGGAACTCCTCGACGGCGTCGACCTGATCGTGGTACGCGAGCTCACCGGTGGCATCTACTTCGGCGAGAAGACCCGAACAAGTGATTCCGCGTCGGACCTGTGTGAATACACGAGCGGTGAGATCGAACGCATCGTGCGTGTGGCAGCGCGCCTCGCCGAAGGCCGGCGCGGCAAACTCTGTTCGGTGGACAAAGCCAACGTTCTCGAAACCTCGCGGCTCTGGCGAGACGTCACCAACCGCCTGCTCGGCGAAGAATTCCCGGGTCTCGAGGTCGAGACATTGCTCGTTGACGCCGCCGCCATGCACTTGCTGAGCCGGCCGGCGGAATTCGATGTGATCGTTACCGAGAACATGTTCGGCGACATCCTCACCGATGAGGCCTCGATGCTGGCCGGATCGCTGGGCATGCTGCCGTCGGCATCGCTCGGCGATTCGCGAGCGGGGCTGTACGAGCCGATTCACGGCTCTGCTCCCGATATTGCCGGTCAGGGCATTGCCAATCCCTGTGCCGCGATCGCAAGCGCCGCGATGCTGCTGCGGCACAGCCTTGGACTCGAGGACGAAGCATCGTCCGTCGAGTCGGCGATCGCCGATACGATATCCGGTGGTGCCAGGACCGCCGATATCCTTGCCGAAGGCGAAACCCGCGTGTCGACCGACCAGATGACGGCAGAGATCATTCGCTGCCTGAGCTGAAACTCGCCGACGGCGCTCCGGCCCTCCTCCATGACCTGAATTCGGCAATCATTGCCCCGAGCGCGTCGGTTTCGATCAGGAAGCCGTCGTGCCCGTGCGGGCAATCGAGAATCTCGTACTGCGCATTCGGCAGAAGGTCGGCAAGGTAGCGTTGCTCGGCCGGCGGGTAAAGCGCATCCGAACTGACGGAGACTACGAGCGCGGGCTGCGGGATGGAGCCGAGGACCTGTTCGAATTCGCCACGCCCTCGGGCCAGGTCGTGCGTATGCATCGCGTGGGTCAACGTCACGTACGCGTTCGCATCGAATCGGTGGTTGATCTTGACACCCTGATGACGCAGGTACGACTGAACCTGGTATTGGCTGGCGTTGTGACGGTCGCGGCCAAAGCGTTCGTCAAAACTCTGCCAGCTTCGGTACGTGCACACGGCCATCATGCGAGCGGCGGCAAGGCCGCGCTCCGGCGGCGTCTCGTCGCCGTAATAGCCTTCGTTCCAGTTGGGGTCCGCCTCGATCGCCGCCCGCTGCGCTTCGCTGATGCCGATGCACCAGGCCGAGTGCTGGCCGCCGACGCCGATCGGCACGACGCTGCCTACGCGTTCCGGATACATCGCCGCCCACTCGAGCGCCTGCATTCCGCCCAGCGACGGACCCGTCACGAGTTCGATACGTTCAACCCCGAGTTCGTCGAGCAGCATTCGTTGCAGTTCGACCATGTCGCGCACCGACACGCGCGGAAAGTCCGCTCGATAGCGGGTTCGCGTGCCGGGCTTGAAACTGACCGGTCCCGTGGTTCCGTAACAACTGCCGAGGATGTTCGCGCAGACGATGAAGTCGTGGGCCGGGTCGAAAGCGCTGCCGGCACCGATAATCCTCGGCCACCAGGCCTCCACGTCGGCCGAGCCGGTCAATGCATGGCAGACAAGGATCGTCCGCTCCGCGGCATTCGACGGGTCGCCCCAGGTGCGGAACGCGATCTCGACATCGTGGAGCGCCTCACCGTTCTCCAGCACGAACTCGCCGGGAACGCGCAGGAAACGCGTTTCTGCGGAGATCTGTGCCTTCAGGTGATCGGGGAGGCTCATGGTGTTCAGACAGCGACCGCTTCGAGTTTCGGCGCCCCGGCGGCTGCATCGAGTCCGGCCAGCAGATCGGCGACGAGATCCTCCGCGGCCTCGAGACCCACCGACAGGCGTATCAACGTCGCCGTCACGCCGGCTGCCGCCTTGCGCTCGTCGGAAACCGGCGCGTGCGTCATCGATGCCGGGTGGCACACCAGGCTCTCGACACCGCCGAGCGACTCGGCGAGAGAAAAGAGCTTCAGGCTTTCCAGGAACGCCCGGACGGCCGGCTCGCCTCCCTCGATCTCGAAACTGACCATGCCACCGAATCCACGCTGCTGCCGCTTCGCGAGCTCATGCCCCGGGTGG
>JANQGP010000013.1 GCA_028277265.1 Woeseiaceae bacterium
AGACTCGCAAGACTGCTGCAGGTCGCCGCGGTCGTCGCATAGAGCGGTCCCGTCGCGCGCAACCACGCGCCGATTCGTCGACCGGTAGCGATTCGCAAAACGAGGATATACAGACACACCATTACGAATTGCGCAGCCCAGACCGTCGCCAGGAACTTGGCAAGCGGCCCGAAGATCGCCCCACCGAACTCGCCAACGCTGGCTGCAACGAGAGCCGCGATACCGAAAGGTGAAAACTTGAGGACCAGTCCGACAAGCTGCTTCAGCAGCTCGGACATCAGCGCGAATCCGTCCTTGAGCTGCTCCCTTTGGGGCTCCGGCATGAACAGGACGGGGATCCCCAGAAATACCGCGATGACAACGACCTGGACTACGTTGCCTTCGGAAAACGCGGCAAACATGTTCGACGGCACCATGTCCAACAGGATCTGTGCGACGCCGGGAATCTCGGCCACTTGCTCGGTCACCGGGTCACTCAATCGCATCCCCACGCCCGGCTGAATCTGACTTGCGACCACCAACCCGACGATCAGCGCGACCATGGTGGTTGCCAGGTAATAAAAGAGTGTTCTCACTCCGAGCTTGCCGAGGCTCCCCGTGTCCTTGATGCCGCTGATGCCGGATATCAGATTGAAGAACACCAACGGTATGGCCGCCATCAGCAACAAGCGCATGAACAACTCGCCGATCGGGCGAAGCTCGCTGGCCTTGTCGCCCAGAATCAGACCGGCAATCACGCCGATCACCATCCAAACGAGTATCTTGGTGCTGAGCGATGACGAGCGGTATCGTCCGAACAGGCTTTGTGGTTCAGCGGCGTCTTTCTGCACTCTTCAAGCGCCTTGAATCATCGACCACCCGAGTATTGCAGATATTCCCGATCTCCGTGAACAAATAAAGCGGTGGCCCGCCGTCAGGCAGGCCACCGCACAGCGGGACCACCTGTATCTTCTATCTACTAGAAGCGGAACATCGCTCCTGCGTAGTAGTAAACCCCGGTGATGTCATAGATCTTGTGGTGATTCTCGCCTACGTCACCGCCATTGACACCGTCGTTCAGGCCGTAGAGAACCGGGCCCTGTTCGTTGCCAATGTTGTTTACGCCGAAGAACACGTTTGCTTCCTCGGCGCCAAACAGGTTTTGCAGGTCGTATCCGACGCGCAGATTGTGCGTCGCGACACCGTCAAGGAACAATGCGATCTTGTCGCCACAATTGTTGAACTCCCGGCAAGCATTCACGCGCGAGCGATCGAAATCGTCGTTCAGCATTTCGCCGACATAGCTCGTTCGCCATCCAACGCTCCACCGCTCGTGATACCAGTTGGCGGTGAATCGCCAGCGGTACTCAGGCGCACCCAGCAGACCTGCGGACTCCTGCGTAAACGTCTCATCCGTACCCGGGATCGGCGCCACTTCCTCCAGTTCGTCGAGCTTCGACAATGTCAGGCCAAAGTCGAGGTCGCCAGGCATGAAGTCCGGCTGCCACGCATATCGCGCCGTAACATCGATACCCGATGTCCTGAGGGAGTTGACGTTGAGCGAGGTCCGGGTTACCAGGTCCAGCTGGCCGGTCGCCGCGTTCCGAACCGGAATCTGGCAGGACGGCGTACCGCTGAAATCGCCCGACGTGTAGCACAATTGCAGGATGTCGGACGCGTCGATCAGCGAGATGGCGTCAGTGATGTCAATGTCATAGTAGTCCAACGCAATCTGGAGGCCGTCTACAAAACCCGGTGTGAAGACCAGACCGACCGTATAGGTATCGGCTGTCTCTTCTTTGAGTTCCGTATTGCCTACGGATGGCTGTTGTACCTGCAAGCCTTCGTTCAGGAACACGCCGTCGCTTTGAATGATCGCGTTGACGTTCGGATCCTGCCGGCACGTTTCGTCGAAGACTCCCGTGGACGTCGCCGTGACCGTATCGCACGGGTCGGTCAGGGGGCCCTGGCTACCCAATCCGCGGCTGAAAAGCTCGATGTTGTTCGGCGCGCGATTCGCGCGTGCAAACGAAGCACGGAGACGAACGTCGTCTATCGGCTGCCAGACGAGACCATACTTGTAGCTCGTGACGCTGCCTATCGTCGAGTAATCACTGGCGCGAACCGCCGCCTCGATCGTCAGGTCCTCGAACCCGGCTACGCCGCTGAGGACGGGGACCACCACTTCGAGAAAGATCTCGTTGACGTCCTGTTCGCCGTCCTGATTGACCTGCTGGGTTACCGTGCCTCCGCCGGAGGTGCTGATCGGGTCCCAACGTGTCTGGCTCTGATCCTTGCGGTACTCGTAGCCGACAGCGGTACTCAATGGGCCAGCCGGAAGATCCCAGACATTGCCCGTCGCCCAAACTCCGACCGACGTCGTGCGGTTCATTGCCCGAAGCTGATCGCGCAGGATGTGCCATTCGACCATCTCGGGGGTTACGGACCCAAGACCGAACGGATTCAGCGGCACGCAGCCGGCATCGCGCGCAAAACTGTCTGCGCACTGGAGTCCCTGGCTTGGATCGAGCGGATCGACATACTCCACGTTGAGCGATGCCTGGTAGTTAGGAATGACGAGGTCTCCCACGCGGCTCTGGGCGCGGCGCCATTCGCCATAGCCGAAGAAGCCTTCCCAGGACCAGCTCTCGCCGAATTCCCCTGTCAGGCCCGACCACAGGCGGACCGTATCATTGTCGGACTCACGGAACCGCAGCCCGTTCTCTACCCAGCGGCGCCGGAAGAAGACATCGTCGCGTCCCGTTTCGACCGCGTCATCGAAAATCTCCTGCGGCACGAAAGGATGAGGCGTCACGCCATCCGCAAGATAAATCGGGAAATCCATGGCCATGCGTCCCGAGTTCGCCGTGTCGTAGGATCGCTCCGATTTCGTGTAGACCTGCGAGTACTGTGCGCTTACGAAGTACTGAACGTTGTCTGCAAGGTTGTAGTGCATCTTTCCCGCGACCAGGATGCGGTCTCTCGGAATCGAGATCGTCTCCGGGCCGAGGAAATTGTAGCCATTGACGCTGGTGGAGTAGCCCGGGGTCAGTGCTCCGGTTCCACCGTTCGCAAAATACCAGTACCCGGAGTTGCGGTCGGGATTCAGCGCATCGCCTTCGTTACCGGCGAAGCGGCCGCCCGGGATATTGGAACTCCAGTTGACGTCCAGTTCGTCCGGCTGGTCGTTCGTGTTGGTGTCTACTTCCTGATCGATCAGGGCTTTGGACCGCTCGAATTCGCGGACGGCGCGTTCTTCGTCCCATTCGACCGAGAACATGACGTTGCCTTTGTCGCCGGCAAAGTTCGCTCCTGCCGTGACGCCGAACCCGTACTCTTCGTTGCCGCCGTCACCGGAATCGCCGAGGCGCGTATCGATCTGGAAACCCTCGAAGTCGTCCTTCATGATGATGTTGACGACGCCGGTCACGGCATCGGAGCCATATACGGCCGACGTGCCGCCCGTAATGACCTCAATGCGATCGATGAACGCCTGTGGAATCGTGTCCAGGCTGATCGTGCTTCCCGTGGACGTGTTGCCGACGGTGCGGCGACCGTCGATGAGCGTCAGTGTCCGCGATGATCCTAAATTCCTCAATGAAATGGTCGACTGGCCGCTGCTCTGGGTGCTCGATTGGCTCGTCTCACTCGTGATATCCGCCGTGATCGCCGGCAGCTCCTGCAGCATTTCACTGAGCTCGTTCACACCGGCCACCTCCATATCCCTCGACGACAGGGTCTGTGCCGGAGACGGCATCGAGAACTCTGCGTCGCGCTTGATACGCGAACCGGTAACGACAATTTCCTCGACGGAGGCGGCCTCATCGGCCTGCGCGAGTGCGCTCGATTGCGCGAACAATGCTATCGACCCTGCTACGAGAGACTGACCCAGGATGCTCAGCCATACTGAGCCGGTACGTTCGGTAGCCATAATCTGGTTCCCCCCCATTTCTAGTTCCACTTGTAATTAACCGCGGGATACTCGCCAGCGATCAAATCGCTTCCGAGAATGCCGCATTATCTTGACACCTGTCAACTTTTTCCCGACATGTGTCAAGACTCTCCCCGACCACCGTTACAGGTGATCAACGAATTCGATAACCCTTGCCACCCCCTTGTGCACCTCGTCCCACGAGCGGACACACGTGATACGAACGAAACCGTCAGAACTCTCTCCGAACGCCGCGCCGGGCACGGCGGCAACTTTGTGTTCTTTCACCAGACGCGTGCAGAATTCAGTCGACGACAGGTTCGTGCGGCTGATGTCTACCCATGCGTAGAACCCGCCTTCAGGCATCGACACACTGAGAGCATCGTGTTTGTCCAGCTCGTCGGTGACGAACCGACACCGGGATTCCCAGTCCTCCCACACATCGTGCATCGACTCGATGACTTCCGGCTGGAGTGCTTTCGCCGCACCGAGTTGACCGAACGAACTCGCACAGGTCATGAGATGTTGCTGGACCTTGGTCATTGCCCCAATACGCTCCGGCGACGAATACGCGTAACCGATACGCCACCCCCCCATGCTGTAGGTCTTGGTCATGCCCATGAGCCCGATCGAGCGGGACTCCATGCCCGGCAGTGAATAGATGGGCAAGTGTTTCCGCCCACCCCAGGCGACGGCTTCGTAGATCTCGTCGGAGATCACTGTCAGGTCGTTGCGTATCGCCACGTCCGCAATCGCCTGGAGGTCGTCGGCAGTGTGTACGGTCCCTGCAGGATTGTGCGGACTGCACATCAGGATGGCCTTTGTGCGCTCCGTGACTGCGCTCTCGAGATCTGCTTCGTTCCAGCAAAAGCGATTGTCGCGATCCGTCTGAACCACAACCGGAATACCGCCGAAGAGTTCAATCGTCGGGCCGTAGCTGACGAAACAGGGCTCTTCGATGATGACTTCGTCACCTATGTCGATCGTGGACAGCAGCGACAGAACGAGGCCCTGCTTACAGCCCAGAGTAGCCATGACGTTCCGTTCGGCGTCTACATCCAGTCGGTTGACGATACGCAGTTTGGCGGCGATCGCCTCCAGGTACTCCGGCAGTCCCTTCGCTTCGGTCTGATGAGTTCGGCCGGTGCGCATCGCCTCCATCGCGACCTGGTTTACGACATCGGGAGAATGCTCGGCGGCGCGACCGGCGGAGAAATCGACGACCTCCTCACCGGCACGGCGCATGCTCGACGCCAGGTCCGCTATGGCGACGGTCGCCGATTGCGGGATCTTCGCATTGCGTCTCGAGATCACGTAGTGCCCTCCTTGGGTTCAGCGCCCGCCTCTTTTCGTTCCTCGATGTCGGACAGCACGGTCGTCCAGACGAGGTCACCCATGCAGTTGACGGTCGTACCGCCCATGTCGATCAGTCGATAGATGCCCGCGACGATGCCGGCGATTTCGAGCGGAAGATTGAATGCCTCGACGAAGATCAGGGCGATAACCAGGCCACCGCCGGGGATGCCGCCGGAACCCTCCGACAGGATCAGCCCGATGATGACGATCGTGAACTGTTCCGCCAGCGAGAACTCGACGCCGGCCGCCTGGGCAGTGAACAGCAGGACCATCGTCAGCATGATCGCCGTACCGTCCTTGTTGAGCTGGGCGCCCAGCGGCAATGTGAAGCTGTAGACACGCTCCGGTATTCGAAGCCGGTTCTGGGCAATGTTCATGGACACCACGAGACTCGCGAGGCTGCTGCACGTCGCGGCCGTCGTCGCATAAAGGGGCGCCGTCGTCTTGAGCCAGCCGGCAGGTGAGCGACGCGTCGCCACGAACAGCACGATCATGTACACCGACATCATGATGACATGAGCGAGCCACACGCCGCCGATGAATTTGGCGAGCGGACCGAAGATTGCGTTGCCGTATTCGCCAACTGTCGCCGCTGCCAGGGCGCCAACGCCGAAAGGCGCGAAATACAAGACGACGCGCACGAGTTCCCGCAACAGCATCGCCACCGTGACGAAGCCTGTCTTGAGTTTCTCCTTGGAGTCATCGGGCAACAACAGAGTCGCTATGCCGATGAAGATCGCAAATACGACGACCTGGGCGACATTACCCGAACTGAAGGCCCGAAAGACGTTATCCGGGAACAAGTCGAGAACGACGTTCATGACGCCAGGCACTTCGCCGAACGCCTTGTCTACAGGCTCGCTCAGCTGCATACCCTGCCCGGGCTTCAACCAGTGGCCGATGCCAAGGCCAAGGCACAGGGCAACGGACGTCGTGCCGACGTAATACGCAATGGTCCGCAAACCAAGGCGCCCCAGTATCCGGATATCGGAGAGACTTGTGATGCCGGCGACGAGATTGAAGAAAACCAGTGGAATCGCGGCCATCAGGAGGAGCTTGATGAACAGGTCGCCGACCGGCTTGACCACGACGGCCCGCTCGCCGAAGACGACGCCGGCGAGAATGCCGACACCGAGCCAGATCAGGATCTTGACGCCCAGCGAGAGGTTCTTGTAGTAGCTGACGAATCCCGATGCAGGTGCTGTTGAACTCATGCCGCTACGCTCAATTCGTTCCCAGAATCTCGAGAGCGCGATCGAGGAGGATACTGTCGTACTCCGCGAAATTGTCGTGCGTCAGCGGAATGAATTCGCCAATCGGAGAGGGGTCCCCTTCGACAATACGGCCGCCCGGTGAAATCGTGTGGCCGATATTCCACATGAAGCCGATGACTGGTCTTCCCGTCGTCGGGAAGGCGACCTCCTCGAACCATTCCCACGTGTTGCTATAGCCACCCGTCACCATGCCGATCGTGGGACACAGCTCGTTATCCGTGACGATCGCGTAGAACTGGTCGAGGTGTGATCCGCCGTTTGGACCCATGATACAAACCATGTTCCCGCGGAAATGCACGTCTGCCGGTTGGATGACACCGTCGGAGTCCCTTGGCGCGTGCGCCAGCTTGAACGGTACGTTATTGGTGTACTCGTCACCGTTGTCGTAAGCCTGTTGCACATCGCTGGTAAGCCAGTCGATCAGCCACGTTCCGTCATCGATAGTCTCTTTGCCGCCATGATCGAGAGGATCCTGCCTCGCCTGGAACGCTTCGACGCGTTCGGCGATGAACTCGGGTATGACGTCGCTGATGCGAAGGTTGCCAAACGTCGTCTTGAACGGCTTCGGACTCAAACGCTGTATCGCGTACGCTCCCAGGCTGCCGCCGCCGCTGCGCGTGGCGTTGAAGACGATGTCGTGATCGAGCAGGTCGTTCGCCGCCGCGAAATCCATCAGCCAGTCGATGTCCTCGACGAGTTTCGCGTGGAACCGGTGCCAGTCGAGCACGATGATCTTCGTGTCGCCTTCGGGCAGATACAGGTCGAACGTCGGCCGCTCCGCTTCAAGCCGGAAGCCGGGAAACAGATCACGGCCTTCGCCTCGCCATTCGATGCTGTCCGCCGCGACGTACGGCAGGCTGACGCTCTTCGTTTCCCCGGTTGCGGTTACGACCTCGAGATCGAGCGCCTCGCGGTAATACCGCGGCGGAAGCAAGCCGGTGCGCGATCCGAGCATCTGTGAGGTCGTGACCGCAACCGGGGAAACGAAGAGCGTCAGCTTGCCGTACATCGCGGCGGACAGCATCGAATGGCGAGGCGAAGGCCGTGATCTGTTTCCCGGCTTC
>JANQGP010000126.1 GCA_028277265.1 Woeseiaceae bacterium
AACCCGTTCGAGCACCGGCAGCGCCGAGGTTCGCATCTGCGTCCCCGATTCGTCGAAGTAGACCGGCGCGAAGCGCAAGGCACCTAGCTGGCGCTGACACAACGCGGTCGGCGACAGCGTGGGATCGATCTCCGTCAGCCGCAGGTCGAATTCCACCGTGTCGGGCAGGGCAGCCGCAACTGCGAGCAGTCGCGGCTCCGACGATGACCGGTTCGAGACGATCCCACGCTGTCGCCGACCGCGTTGTGTCAGCGTCAGCTAGGTGCCTTGCGCTTCGCGCCGGTCTACTTCGACGAATCGGGGAGGCAGATGCGAACCTCGGCGCTGCCGGTGCTCGAACGGGTTGCGGCCTTCGCCGACGCCTGTCGCGACACGCTGGTCTCGATCACGGGCCACACGGATTCCAGCGGTGACGAGAACTACAACCGGGCGCTCAGTCTGGCCCGGGCCCGTACCGTCGCCGACTGGCTGCAGAATCGGGGCATCGAGCCGGCCCGGCTCGAGGTCGCCGGCGCGGGCTCGTCGTTGCCGATTGCCGACAATGCGACACGCTTCGGCCGCAGCCTCAACCGGCGAATCGATATCGGGTTTTCGGCGAACCCGCCCGAGTGACTACTCCGGCGCCGTCAGGTTGATGAGTTCGATCTCGAACAGTAGCGTTGCGTTCGGCGGCACCGGCGGTTTACCGCGGGCTCCGTAGCCGAGTTCCGGCGCGATCCTGAGCCGGCGTTTCTCGCCAAGCATCATGCACGTCACGCCTCTATCCCAGCCCTCGATCACCTGGCCGGAATCGATCTGGAACTGGAAAGGATCGATGCCGCCCGACGTCCAGATTTCCTGCCCCTTGCCGTCGTCGGCGTTTTCGTCATACAGCCAAAGCGTCGTGTGGACATCCGCGTAGTCCTTGCTGACGGCAACGCGGCCGTAGCCCTTCTTCAGTATCTCCGCGGTCAGCCCTTCCTGAATCCGGACGTTCCCGCTCTCGTCCGCCTGTGCGCAGACGGGCGCGCTTACCCGGTCTTCATCCTGCGGCGCATCGGACTGCCCGCAGCCGGCGGCCAGCAGTGCGATACAAAGGAGCGCGATCAGCGTGCGTGTCATGACTTGTCCTCGAAATCCAGTGACGCCGAATTGATGCAGTATCGCAGACCCGTCGGCTGCGGACCATCGTCGAAGACGTGGCCGAGGTGCGCGCCGCAATTGGCGCAAACGACCTCTTCGCGCACCATGCCATGGGATTCGTCGCGTTTCGTGCGGACTGCCTCGCCGGCCAGCGGCAGCCAGAAGCTGGGCCAACCGGAACCCGAGTCGTACTTGTGCTCCGAACTGAAAAGCTCCGCGTCGCAGCAGATGCAGCGATACGTGCCGTCTGCCTTGTGATTGACGTACTTGCCCGTGAACGGACGTTCCG
This sequence comes from Woeseiaceae bacterium, assembly GCA_028277265.1. Taxonomy (GTDB): domain Bacteria; phylum Pseudomonadota; class Gammaproteobacteria; order Steroidobacterales; family Woeseiaceae; genus UBA1847. Next base: position 1,412 of record JANQGP010000126.1, read on the forward strand.
TGGCCGAACACTGCGTCACCCGGTACTGCTCATCGCTGAGTTTGTCGCGCAGGGTCTTGTCGTCAGGCTTGTTCATCGGTACTCCCGAGATCGAGCAACAACCTGTTCATACGGTGTACGTACGCAGCCGGGTTGTCCAGCTGTGAACCTTCCGCGAGCAGAGCATGGTCCAACACGATGTTCGACAGCTCGTCGAAGCGTTGTTCGTCCGTCTCGCCCGACAGTCGGGCAACAAGCGGATGATCCACATTGATTTCGAGAATCGGCTTCGACTCGGGCACTTCCTGGCCACTGGCTTCGAGCATACGGCGAACCTGCGGGCTCAGATCGTGCTCTCCCGAAACGACGCACGCCGGCGAATCGACGAGGCGGCGGCTCACGTTGACGGCCTCCACGCGCTCGCGCAGCACGCCCTTGATCTTCTTCAGGAGCGGCTTGTGCTCGTCGTTCATCGCATCCTGGCTGAGTGCACCGTCACCGTCCGGCAGGTCGAGCGCAGTACGACCGATGTCCACGAGTTGCTTGCCATCGAACTCGGCAAGGCCGTCAACGAGCCAGGGATCGATCCGGTCCGTCAGCAACAGCACCTCGAGATCGCGTTTTCGCAGCTGCTCGAGATGCGGGCTGGCAATCGCCGTCGCGAAGCTGTCGGCCACGATGTAGTAGATCTTGTCCTGACCGTCCTGCATGCGCCCGACGTAATCGTCGAGCGACTGGTCCTGCGTGTCAGTGCCCGCGTGTGTCGACGCGAACCGCAACAGCCCGGCGAGCTTGTCGCGATTGGCGAAGTCTTCGACCACACCCTCCTTGAGCACCTGTCCGAACTCGTTCCAGAAGGCGCCGTAATCGTCGCCGTTCGCGAGCTTGCCGAGCATGTCGAGTACACGCTTGGTCAGCGCGCCGCGCATCGCCGTCAGGTCGGGATTCTGCTGCAACATCTCACGCGAAACGTTGAGCGGCAGGTCGGACGAATCGACCACGCCCTTGACGAAGCGCAGATAGAGCGGCAGGAACTGCTCGGCGTCGTCCATGATGAATACGCGCTGCACGTACAGCTTGAGCCCGCGCGGTGCCTCACGATTCCAGAGATCGAACGGTGCCGCCGCGGGGATGTAGAGCAGGCTCGTGTACTCACGCTTGCCCTCGACGCGGTTGTGGCTCCAGGTCAGCGGATCCGCGAAGTCGTGGGTCAGGTACTTGTAGAACTCCTTGTACTCGTCCTCGCTGACGTCGCTGCGCGAGCGCGTCCAAAGGGCCGTCGCCGAGTTGACGATCTTGTCGTCTTCCTCGCCCTCGGTATGAAGCGTCACCGGGAAGCCGATATGGTCAGAGTACTTTCGAATCAGGGCTTCCACACGAAACGGCTCGGAGAACTCGCCCTCGTCGTCGCGCAGGTGCAGGGTGACGCGCGTGCCGCGATCGGCGCGGTCGGTCGACTCGATCGTGAATTCGCCCTGGCCGTCGGACTCCCAGCGAACGCCCTGGTCCGTGCCGGCACGAAGCGTTTCGACCGTGACCTTGTCAGCAACGATAAATGCCGAGTAGAAGCCGACACCGAACTGGCCGATGAGTTGCGCGTCGTGTTGCTGGTCGCCGGTCATTTGCGCGAGGAATTCGGCGGTGCCGGACCGTGCGATCGTGCCCAGGTTATCGATTAATTCGTCGCGCGACATGCCGATACCGTTGTCGACGACGGAGAGCAGACGCTTGTCTTTATCCAGCTCGATGCGGATCGCGAGCTCGTCTTCGCCAAGTAACGCCGGATCGGCAAGGGCCTCGAAGCGCAGCTTGTCGGCTGCATCGGAGGCGTTCGAAATCAGCTCGCGCAGGAAGATTTCCTTGTTGCTGTAAAGGGAGTGGATCATCAGCTTCAGAAGCTGACGCACCTCGGTCTGAAATCCGAGTGTCTCTTTGTTGTCGGCCACGCCGAATATCTCCTGACCAAAGTCAGACACGATAGGGTCTGGGCGTGTGATTTCAAGCCCGGGCGGCGGTCGCCCGGGCGGTCAGGCTCAGGTTGCCGGCGTCAACGAGCCGTACGGAGCCGTTACGGAGCGATAGAGCAGAATGACGAACAATACCGTACCCGTTGCCAGCGCGATCGGGGGATGCACGAGGGCGAGCGCGACGCCACCAGCCGCGCCGGTCAGCAGCATCGTCAGTGTGATCAGGCCGAGAACGGCTCGCCGCAGGTTCTCCCACACCAGTCCGACCGCACCGTAGAGGTCGTCGAGGTCGTCGAGATACTGCATGAAGCACTCCATCGGCAGGCTACCTCACGATCGTCAACAGCGGCCCGGCGCTTTCGTGATCGCCGCCTGCGGTGTCTGCCTCGTGCAGCGCCGCATTGTTCGATTCCTTGGCATGGGCAATCGCGCGGTGAAAAAGCTCCCAGCGCTGGCGTGCCGACTCGTTCTTCAGCGTGTCGACTGGAAAATCCGTTTTCTTCACGTCGTTTGACATACTCGGAAAGTGTTGCTGGTGTACCTTCTATTTCGACTATAGGACCGTGGCCGAGGTGAGGCTGTGAACCGCCTCACAGCTTCTTTCACGAAACGGCAAAGCGCAACTGAAATGCCCGGAAACAAGACGTAGTTCCGACTTCCGGGGAGACACGATTCACAGTCGCTGCTGTCCTGATCCTCAGACGGGTCGAAACGAAAAGCGCCGGCGTGTGCCGGCGCATTGAATTCGTATCGGACCGACTCAGTCCTTGTCGTCGAGTGCTTCCTTCGCCCAGTTGCGCCGCACCTGGTCGGTCCAGTCGCGATAGCCCTTCCACGAGTACAGCGACGGGTCGATACCCGATCGCCGGCCGCGCGGCGCCGGCGCTTTGGAAATCCAGCGGCGGTACTGCTGCCAGCCATCGGCGTCGTTGGCCGCGGGTTGATCGTTCGCAACGGTCGCGTCGTCTGCTTTGGCATCCTGCTCGGCATCCGTACCGAAGCGTTCTTCCCATCTCATCTGCTTGCTGTCAGGCATGCGTTTGCTCGGTCAATCCTTTGAGCAAATGTTAAGTCGCTTACGCGCCGATTCACAGGAACTGCATCACAATGCAGAATCGCTATTTCTTTAATTGAAACAAATAGTTAAGCGTTGGTTTTACTTAATCACGTAGCACGGTTCGTAGTCGCCGCGTGAAATCTTCATGCGATGCTGTGCCACGAATTCGCCGAGCAGGCCATCGAGAAGACCCATGATTCGACGCGAGCCGCGCAGCTCGAAGGGCCCCTCGCGCTCGATCGTGGCAGCCGTATCCTCGCGTACGTTGCCCGATACGATCCCCGAGAACACGCGTCGCAGGTTGGCGGCGAGTTCGTGCGTCGGCAGGTCCTCGGTAATGTCGAGGTTGCGCATGGCGGCGTGCGTCGCAATGAACGGTCGCTGGAAATCGTCGTCGATCTTCAGGCGCCAGTTAAAAAAATAGGCATCGCCGTGTTCGTTGCGAAAGTCGAGTACCTCGCCGAGATTTCCGTTCATCAGTCGCGCCACTTTGCGAGAATCGTCGATGACGATCTCGTAGCGGCGACGGGCGGCTTCGCCGAGCGTCGCGCCGACGAATTCGTCGATCTTTCGGAAATAGGGCTCCGCCGATGCGGGCCCGGTCATGATCAACGGGAAAGGCATATCGCGGTTGTCGGGGTGCATCAGCACGCCCAGCAGGTAGAGTATCTCTTCGGCCGTCCCGACGCCGCCCGGGAAGACGATTATGCCGTGACCGACGCGGACGAAAGCCTCGAGGCGCTTTTCCATGTCGGGCATGATCACGAGCGAGTTCACGATCGGGTTCGGTGACTCGGCCGCGATAATGCCCGGCTCGGTGATTCCGACATACCGGCCCGCGCCGATGCGTTGCTTGGCATGCCCGATCGTTGCGCCCTTCATCGGCCCTTTCATCGCGCCGGGCCCGCAGCCCGTGCAGACATTGAGTCCGCGCAGACCGAGTTCGTAGCCCACCTGCTTGGAGTAGTCGTATTCCTCGCGGCTGATCGCGTGGCCGCCCCAGCAGACAACGAGATTGACCCGGGCCGGAAGGGTCAGCAGCCGCGCGTTCCGCACGATGTGAAACACGGCATTGGTGACGCCGTCGGACGTTTCGAGGTCGAAACGTTTGCTGTCGACGATCTCGTTACGGGTGAATACGATGTCGCGCAACACGGCGGACAACAGCTCCCGTGTGCCGCGGATCATCCTGCCGTCGACAAACGCCTCCGCCGGCGCATTGCGCAGCGTCACCTTGAGTCCGCGGTCCTGCCGCAGGAAGCCGACCTCGAAATCGCGGTAGGTATTCAGCAGGACGCGTGCATCGTCCGTGTGACTGTCCGAGTTGAGCACGGCGAGCATGCAGCGCCGCAGGAGCGGGTACAGCCCGCCCGTGCCGCTCGATTGCAGCTGGTCGACCTCGAACTGGGAGAGTATCTCGAGGCCGCCCTCCGGCCAGACCTCGGCATCGACGAACGGGTCGGCCATCAGGGACGGATTTCGATCGGCGTGTTCTCGCCCGTCATGAGCCAGATATCGATCATGTCGGAATTGGACACCGCAATACAGCCGTTGGTCCAGTCCTGGGTACGATAATAGGTCTCCGAATACCGCGGCACGTTGGGCTGGCCGTGAATCATGATGGCGCCGCCGGGTGCCACGCCCAGCTCACGCGCTTCGCGCCGGTCCTCGGCGTTCGGGTAGGAAATGTGTATCGACAGGAAGAACTCGCTGTTCGGATTGCGTCTGTCGAGAATGTACCTGCCTTCGGGCGTCTTGAAGTCGCCCTCCTGCTTCTTGTCGCCGACGGGCCGGATCCCGAGCGCGATGCGAAACGTCCTGAACGCCTCGCCGTCCTGTATGAGATGCAGTTCCCGGGTGCCCTTCTCGATGACGACGAGGTCGGCGACGGGAAACTCGCCGGCACTGAGCAGGCCCGGCGTCACAATGGCGAGCATCGCGATGAACAGTCGTTTCATGTCGGCAAGCCTAGCAAACCTCGGCAGGCCGGAAAAAGAGCCGCATCACACGTTCCGGCCGACGATCCAGCCGATGGCAAAACCGATACCGCCGGCGACCAGCGTGTACGCGGGCAGGTACCGGAAGACGCGATCGGGGAATTCTGCATCACTGAACATGTCGTTCAGGTTGACCGCGTACGCATAATGCAGGTAGACGGCGAGCCCGAGCGCCGGAACGGCGAACCCGAGCGTGCCGAGGGGCATGCGCATACCGGCCCCGGACCAACGGCCGCGGCCTCGTCTTAGCGTCAGGTAGGAAAGCAGGACCAGCGTGGCGAGCGGCAGGAGGTTGCGCAGGACCCAGGGGCCGCCCGCCTGCACGTCCGCGAACCAGAAGCCCGCCGCGACGTTCAGTAATACCACCGGCAGCAACCTGGCGACCAGGTACTTGGTGTCTTCCTGCATCAGCCGTTGCCGACGTCGACGAGTACCGGGATCTGCAGCCTGGTGCCGGGACGGACGTTGTGCAAGTCGACGCCCGGATTGTACTGGCGGAACAGCCAGAACGGGACCTGGTAGCGCCGCAGCGCAATGATCCAGATGGATTCGCCGCGACGAATCGTATGCTCGGTGACGCCCGAAATCATGTGACGACGGAAGAACGCGTCCTGCTGTGCACGGTGATATGCAATGCGGCGTTCCTCGAACGCCTTTGCATCGACCGTGCCGAGATCGAGGCGGATGCGCTGGCCGACCGCAACGGGCGTACGGAATGCCAGCCCGTTCAGGTCCCGCAGACGCTGGGTCTTGATCTCCAGCCAGTCACCGAAGTGTCCCAGGGTCTCGAGCGGCTGCACCTCGATCGTGCCGTCTGCGGCCACGCTGTAGTCGCTGGGATCGGACAACAGGTTTGTTTGAATCGTGCCAAGCATCGTCGATGCGAGATCGCTGACCATCGCACCGGGCGTCATCTCCGCGACCGGCGCCGCTTCCTCCGGTGGCACGACGCTCGCGACGACGACAGGCTCCGCGGCGGCGACAGGTGCCGGCGGCACGGTGGCCGCCGCCGGTCCCGCGGCGGGCAGACGCAGGCGTTGCCCGGCGCGAATCCGATGGCTGCTGCTGAGCTGGTTCAGTGCGACCAGTGTCGACACCCGTGTGTCATAGGTCTTTGCGATCTGCGACAACGTGTCGCCGCGCGCAACCGTGTGAAACAGGTCCGGAAGCTGCTTGATGAAGGTGGCTTCATCCGGCAGGGATGCGACAACGGTCGCCAGCGGATTCGGCGTTGCGGCAACAGGCAGTCGCAGCTCGTAGCCTTTTGGCAGGTACTTGCTGCCCTCCCAGATCGTTGCCTGCAGTCCCGGGTTGTACCTTGCTATCCGGCGTTCGCTCATTCCGACGGCGTCGCTGAGTCCGGATGCCGAGACGTAAGCGGGCAGCTTCACCGTCGCATAGTCGACGGGCGACTCGGGGACCACGCCCGGGAAGTACTTGTCGGCATTCTGGTCGACCTCCATGGCGGCAAGGAAGGCAACGTAGAAGTTGCGCGATGCAAATCCGAAGGTTCGACCGTTGTACCTGCGCAGGATATCGACGTACGCTGTGTCGCCGAAGCGGCGCTGGGCGCGACGCACGCCGGCCAGCCCATGGTTGTAGGCCGTGATCGCCATCGGCCAGTTGCCCGCGATCGAATAATTGTAGGCCAGCAACTGGCCCGCCGCGCGCGTAGCGGTAAACGGGTCGTTGCGCTCGTCGACGACGTGATCGACGCGCATGAAACGCCTTCCGGTGCTGCGCGTAAACTGCCAGATACCCGACGCGCCGACGTGCGAGCGCGCACTCGGATTGTAGGAAGACTCGACGTGCGGCAGTGCCGCAAGTTCGATCGGTACGCCGAGTGCCGTGAACTGTTCGTTGATGTAGCCGCGCCAGCGCCCGGCACGGCGCAGACCGGCCTCGAAACGATCACTGAGGCCATGTTGCCAGCGAATACGTTTGACGGCGGCCCGCAGCTCCTGGTCGGTGACGTCGTCGGGCCAGAGCGCCAGCACCCGGGCCTCCGCAGGCGTCAGGTTGCCGCGTTTCCCGCCGGCGAGTGTGCCGAGGGTCGCCTGCAGTTCCTTGCGTCGCGCGTTTACGCGGCGATTGCGCTCACGCCGCGAAAGGTCGGCCGGCATGTCGAGTCGGTCGTAAACGATTCCGAGGTTGCGGTTGTCGTGAAGCACGCCCTCGTCGGACGAGTAGCGCGTGAAGATCGACACCCAGAAGTCGACATCCGGCTGTAATTCGGGCGGTTTGGGAAAGATTTCGCTCGCTTGCAGGGTCCCTGTAAGCAGGAACCCGAGAATGATCCAGAAGTAACGCATCCTTGTCTTTTGGCCAAGTTCAGGTTTCAATCGCAAATTATTGATTAGTTCACGGAAAAATCCGGCAAGTTGCCGTAGATTTGGGAGTCGATGCACACAGCCTGCCGACAGTCTGAACCAATGCGGGGCATTCTCCAAGCGCTCGCGCTCGCGTGGCTCCTCGCCGCCGCGGGCAGCGTATCGGCCAGCGAAACGGCGGTCGAGCCGTCGGGCAGCGGTGTCGACCTCCTCCAGGATACGACCGGTGACGAAGACGCACGTTCCAGTGAGACCTCTGCGGCCGCCGAGGAACTCGTGGAGCCGGTCGCCGCCAATCCCCACGACGTACCGCTCGCCGATGCCGTTACGACCGCGGAAGGGCAGGCCGAGATCCTGACGCTGCTCGGTGTCGAACTGCAGCCCGGTTCGGCGCAGCGCCTGTCGTGGTCGGCAACCGAGCTCTTCGAGGGCGTGCCCGTGTCGACGCCGGTGCTTGCGGTCAACGGCGTCAAGCCCGGGCCGACGCTTTGCCTGACGGCGGCCGTGCACGGTGACGAACTCAACGGCATCGAGATCGTGCGCCGCGTCCTGCACGACATCGATCCGGACAAGCTGTCGGGCCGCGTCATCGGCGTGCCGATCGTCAACGTTCAGGGATTCCGGCGCGGCTCGCGCTACCTGCCCGATCGCCGCGATCTCAACCGTTACTTCCCCGGCAACCCGAACGGCAGCGCCGCGGCGCGCATCGCGCACGCCCTGTTCACGGACGTCATCGCGCATTGCGACGCGCTCGTTGATCTGCACACCGGTTCGTTCGAGCGGGCCAACCTGCCCCAGATTCGCGCGGACCTGCGCAATCCCGACGTGGTGACGCTGACGCTGGGCTTCGGCTCGATGGTGGTGCTGCACAGCAAACCGACGGTCGGTACGCTGCGCTACGCGGCAACCAAGGCCGGTATTCCGGCCGTTACCGTCGAGGCGGGTGGTCCTTCTCAGCTCGAACTCACCGAGGTCAAGCACGGCGTCAAGGGAATCGACACCCTGCTGACGACGCTCGGCATGGTCAGGAAGGTTCGCCTCTGGGGCGAGCCCGAACCGGTCTACTACCGCTCGTCGTGGGTCCGCGCTGACAACGGCGGCATCCTGCTCGCCGATGTGAGCCTCGGCAGCTCGGTCCGCAAAGGCGACCTGCTCGGCACGATCACGGACCCGATGAGCAATGCGCGCACCGAACTGCGCTCGCCCTATGACGGGCGCATCATCGGCATGGCGCGCAACCAGGTCGTCATGCCCGGTTTCGCGGCCTTTCACGTCGGCATCCAGGCCGACGTCGTCGTCGATGACAGCGAGCCGGTCGCTCAGAAGCCCGGCACCGGTGGTTACGTAGACGGCATGTCCGAGTAAAATCCGGCTCCTGACCCTCACGACAACAACGATGAGCGATCGTAAACCCCTGTCGAGTTACCGGGCGCCGCGCTATTGGCCGGTGTGGATCGGCATGGGCCTGCTGCGTATCGTCTGCCTGCTACCGCACCGGGCAACGCTCGGAATCGGTAGGCTGATCGGCCGGCTCGGTCACGCCGCGGGCGGCTCGCGCCGCGCCATCGCGCGGCGCAACATCGAGCTGTGTTTTCCCGAGCTCTCTGCCGTCGAGCGGGACGCCCTGGCACTCGAGCACTTCAAAGCGCTCGGCATGGCCCTGATCGAGATGGGACTCGGCCGTTGGGCCAGTAACCGGCGCTTGCAGTCGGTCACGACGCTGACCGGCGTGGAACACGTCAACTCGGCGCTGGCGTCG
>JANQGP010000285.1 GCA_028277265.1 Woeseiaceae bacterium
TGATCGCGGTCCGACATCTCCAGGCCGACCGCGACCGCGCCGGCGACGATGTTGCCGCGGTTGTCCTCATCGCTGGGTATGCGCGCAAGTACGTAGGGCACGGGCTCGCCTTCGATCAGCAGTATGCGCTTGTCGCCTGCCGCGATCTCGGGAATGTAGACCTGTGTCATCGCGAACTGCCTGCCGTAATCGGTCAGGGTCTCGAACACGGCGTTCGCGTTCTTGTCGCCTTTCCTTACGACAAAGATCGAACGGCCACCCATTCCGTCGAGCGGTTTCGCGACGACGTGATCATGTTCGTCAAGAAAACCTCTCATGTCATCCATCGAGCGAGTGATGAGCGTCGTCGGCGTCAGCTCCGGGAACCAGGCCGTATAGGCCTTCTCGTTCATGTCCCGCAACGCCTGTGGCGCGTTCACGATCAGCGCGCCCTGCTGCTCGGCGCGATCGAGAATGTAGGTCGTGTAGACGTATTCCATGTCGAACGGCGGGTCCTTTCGCATCAGGATCGCGTCCAGGTCCCCCAGTGCGATGTCCTGCTGCGCTCCGGTCGTGTACCAGTCGTCGCTGTCGTCGACAACGTGCAAAAGTGTGGACTGGCCCATCGCCGTGCCGGACACTAACCTGACATCCTTATGCTCGAAATAGTGGATCTCGGCGCTCCGGCGTTCGGCCTCGAGCAACATGGCCAGCGACGAGTCCTTGTACGGTGTAATCGAACCGATAGGGTCCATGATGATGCCGATTCTCAAGGGTTTGTCTGCCATAGGTCGTCGGGATTCCGGGCAAATGCTACAAGGCGGCCAACTATACAGCGAAACCTTACGTAAGCGCTGGATTTCCCGTGATTTTGCGCTTCGCGACAGGCGTCGTAGCGGGAGTTATGTCAATATGGTAAAAGTCGGTTTTCTTGTGTGGGGATAGTCGGTGTCCAGTAACGCGCCCAGAGGCTTGAGCGGCCTCAAGATTCTCGTCGTAGACGACAGCAAAACCATCCGCCGAACCGCTGAGACCCTGTTGTCGAAGGAAGGTTGCCAGGTATTCACGGCCATCGACGGATTCGACGCGCTCTCGAAAATCGCCGACCACCAGCCCGACCTGATCTTCGTTGACATCATGATGCCGCGTCTCGACGGCTACGAGACCTGTTCGCTCATCAAGCACAACAAGGTGTTCAGGGAAACCCCCGTCATCATGCTCTCGTCCAAGGACGGCCTGTTCGACCGGGCGCGCGGCCGAATCGTCGGCTCCGAGCAATACCTGACCAAGCCGTTCACCAAGGACGAGCTGCTTGGCGCCATATCGAACCAGATCAACTAGGGGGCCCAACGGATGGCTACTGTCCTCATCATTGACGATTCGCCCACGGAATTGCATCTCTTCCAGAACATCCTCGAGAAGGCGGGCTTCGATACGCTCGTGGCCGACAGTGGTGAGGAAGGCATCCGGCAGGCGGCAACAACGCGGCCCGATTGCATCCTCATGGACGTCGTGATGCCGGGAATGAACGGCTTTCAGGCGACGCGCAAGCTGACCCGTGATCCGAGAACCGCGAGCATCCCGGTCATCATGATCACGACGAAGGACCAGGAAACCGACAAGATCTGGGGCATGCGTCAGGGCGCGGTCGAATACCTCGTCAAACCGGTCGCCGACAAGGAACTGGTGGCCAAGATCCAATCGGTGATGGCCGACTGAATGAGCAACACCCCCGATCTCGCAGCGCTTGTCGAGCAGCCTTTCGAGCTGCTGCAGGAAATGGAGCGGCGCAGTCGCGCCGCGCATGCCGGTCAGGGTGCCGCCGGCTCGGCTGCCGAATGGGTCGGCGTGGGTTTTCGCATCGGCGAGGAGCAGTTCGTCGCGACGCGAGACCAGGTCCGCGAGGTACTGATGCTGCCGGACACCATGACCCGTGTACCGGGCGCACGGCGTTGGCTGCTGGGCATCGCCAACCTGCGTGGACATCTGCTGCCGCTGGTCGACGTCAAGCTGCTTCTGGGCAGCGGCAGAACGACGCTGCGTCGCACGACGCGCGTCATTTCCGTCAATCACCGTGAAGTACCCGCCGGCCTCGTCGTCGACGAGGTAGTCGGCTTCCGGCGCTTCATGGATCACGAATTCCAGGATCGCGCCGCCGAAACGACCGTGCGGTGCGATCGCTTCCTGCACGGGACCTTCCAGCGTGGCGAAGAGTCCTGGCCGGTGTTCAACCTGTTCGACTTCGTCGAGAGCAACATGTTTCTGCAGGCGGCTGCGGAATAGAAGGGCTGAAGAACTATGGCCGATAAAACGAGTAACGAGACCAATTTCAAAATCGTCGCCGCGGTCATTGCCGTGCTTTTGCTGGGTGCCGCTGTAGTGATGTTTCTGCAGTCGAAGGGTAGTGGCGGTTCGTCGACCGAGCTCGCGGCACTGTCGCAGGCGCTACCGTCGCAGGCGGAGCGTGCGTTGCGCGGCGATGCGGGGGCCTTCGACGCACTCGAGGCCAGCGTCAGAGACGTCGCGTCGCTTCGTCGTGGTGGTTCGCCCGGAAGTTCGACGGACTGGCAGCAACTCGAATCCCGGGCTTCGGCGATCCTCGCGAAGCGCACCGAAGTCGAGGCCGTCACGCGGGCGGCCCGGCAGAGGGTCGCTGACGCA
>JANQGP010000307.1 GCA_028277265.1 Woeseiaceae bacterium
CTGCTGACGCGCCAGATCGAGCGTGCGCAGCGCAAGGTCGAGGCGCACAACTTCGACATTCGCAAGAACCTCCTGGAGTACGACGACGTCGCGAACGACCAGCGCAAGGTCGTCTACGTGATGCGCAACGACCTGATGGAAGCGGATCAGATCGAGGAATCGATCGGGGCGATTCGTGACGAGGTCGTCGAAAGCGCGGTCCACCAGTATATTGCGCCCGGCAGCCTCGACGAGTTATGGGATGCCGACGGCCTGAGCAATGCGCTGGAGGCCGAGTTCGGCGTCCGCGCCGACGTCGCCCGCTGGGTCCGCGAAGACTCGACGCTGACCGCCGAGGCGATCACCGAGCGCTGTGTCCAGGAGGCCGAACAGGCTTACGAAAAGAAAGTCGGTGACATCGGTCCGGACCTGATGCGCGGCGTCGAGAAGCAGATCATGCTGCGCCAGCTCGATTTCCACTGGAAAGAGCACCTCGCGGCGATGGATCACCTTCGTCAGGGAATCGGGCTGCGGTCGTACGCCCAGAAGAACCCGAAGCAGGAGTACAAGCGCGAGGCCTTCGAAATGTTCGGCGAGATGGTCGAACAGGTAAAACACGACTCGGTGAGTATCCTGTGCCGCATTCGCATCCAGAGCGAAGAAGAACTCGCCGAGCTCGAAGCCCGTCGCAAGAAAGAGGAGCAGATGAAGTTCCAGCACGCCGAAGCCTCCGCGCTCGGCGGGCAACCGGCGCAGGGTGCCCGGCCTGCCCAGCCGACGCCGCAGACACCGTTCGTTCGTGACGGCCGCAAGGTCGGGCGCAACGAGCCGTGCCCGTGCGGCTCCGGCAAGAAATTCAAGCAGTGCCACGGCAAGCTCGCCTGAGCGTCTCGCGCCAGTGAATCACTTCAACGTGGCCGCCGGGATTCTCTGCGATCCCGACGGGCGGGTGCTCATTGCCGAACGGCTCGGGGATGGCCCGTTTCACGGTCTGTGGGAGTTTCCAGGCGGCAAGATCGGTGATGACGAAACGGCGCTCGAAGCGCTCGCCCGCGAACTCGCCGAAGAACTCGGTATCGAGATCACCGCCTGCGCCTCGTTCATGAACCTGCGCCACGAGTACGACGACCGCATCGTCACGATCGAGTTCTTCATCGTCAGCGACTGGGAGTCCGAGCCCGTCGGACGGGAAGGGCAGGCATTGCGCTGGGTGCCGCGCGAGCGTCTCGATGCCGGCGAGCTGCTCCCCGCCGACGTTCCTGTCATCGAGGCGCTGCAACAAAGTCACTGAAGAGTGCCCGCCGAGATAATCGCCGGGCTAAACCTCGCGCGACGTCCCTGTCGCGCTCGGATCGGGCTCCGCTTGCTCGGGCGTCCATGCTTCGCTGCGCTTCGCACGACGCCCGGCGACTATCTCGGCGGGCATTCGTCGGCGATTTCGATACGGGTCGGCGCGGCGCGCGCCGAGCACTTCACCACCAAGCGAGTTATCGAAGATTGTCCGAGCGACTGGTGATGCTCGGCGGGTAGCGCCGCGGCTATGTCGTCAAATACGGGCGTCAGCAGATAGACAGTTGGAAGGAAACGTCGTGTCCGGTCTGCACGGCGCGGGCATCGATCGTCGACCATTCGAGGAACCGCACCGTGAAACGGTGTTGACTGCCGCTGATCTCGGGGAATAGTGACTTGCTGCCCGCCAGGCTGACGCGCAACAGCCGGCAGTTGGCATCTTTCTGCATGCTGTGCTGGTACATGCCGTTGATCGCGACCTTGTCGCGCGGCTGCGCACTCTCGCGAATCAGCCACAACAGTTCGGTGACGGCATCGCACACGGGCCGGATCGCATCCAGCCACTTGCCCACGTCCTGCGCGCGGCGCGTGCGGGGCTGCCGCAGCCAGTGGCCGTACTCGGGAAGGTCGAACTCGCAGGTACCGCCCGGAATCGAGCTGCGGTGCTTGATCGCATTGAGGAATTCGCAGTCCTTGAGCGGCTGCAGAAACGAGGTGCCGATTCGATTGAGTTCCTCGCGGCTGGCACTGAGGTTGCCGATCAGCGTGTCGAGCCTCCCGCCGTCGACACCGGGCTGACTCTGGAAACGCTCGAGCGATCCAAGCTGATGATCGAGTTCCTTGTGTACGTCGCTGCGTACATCGCCACGAGACAGGATGGCGAGAATATCGAGCAACGTGGCGATGGTTGCCCGTGTTGCCCAGTCGGCGTCCCGCTCGAGGTTGTAGAGCAGCTGCTGGTAGAGAAACTCGAGCCTCAGGAAGGTCCGCATACGCTCAGACAGCGGCTGTTCATAGTGGGTTGTGGCAGCGGCTGATTCGGGCGTGACGTGACTGGCAGGCTTGGCCATCCGGTTATTCTGCGTCACGCGGCACGCAGTGGCAAATACGCGCTGCCGGACGTGACCGGCGTCGTATCAGGTTGGGGTCCGGACGGGCTAGAATCCCGAGTATTTGTGACTCTGGACACATGGTGCCTGTGAACTCGTGGTTTAGGGAGATTCTGGACGACAAGAACCGACTCGCCGTGGCGCTGGGGTGGCTCGTCGTTTTCGCCGCCGCCGTCGTCGTTTACTGGCCGGGGCTGGACGGCCCGTTTCTGCTTGACGATTTCGGCTCCATCAGGGCCCTCGGCGACTATGGCGGCGTCGTCGACTGGCGGAGCTTCAAGTCCTTTGTCCTGGGCGGTCACGCCGGTCCGACCGGACGGCCGATTTCGCTGCTGAGTTTCCTGATCGACGCGAACAACTGGCCAGCCGAGTCCTGGCCGTTCAAGCGCACCAATCTGGTTATCCACTTGCTCACCGGCGCGATTCTCGGTGTCTTGACGGCACTGATCCTGCGGGTCCTCGATTTCCGGCAACGCGATATTCGCTGGATTACGCCCATTGCCACCGCGGTCTGGGTACTGCATCCGTTCCTCGTTTCGACGACCCTCTACATCGTGCAGCGGATGGCGCAATTGTCGACGTTGTTCATGTTTGCCGGGCTGGCGTTGTACCTGCACGGTCGACTGCAGCTTTCGGAGAGTCCGCGCAAGGCCTACATCGTCATGAGCGCGGCAATCGGCGTGTTCACGTTGCTCGCCATGTTGTCCAAAGAAAACGGGATCCTGCTACCGGTGCTCGTCGGTGTGCTCGAGTTGACCGTCGTTGCAAGCCGCGGGCGTGCTCTGCCGGCTTTGAACCGGTACTGGGCAGCGCTGTTCATCGTCTTGCCGACAGTCGTTATCGCGCTCTATCTCGGCGAGAAGTTCACTAGCGACAGCTTCTTCGATATCGTTCCGCCGCGCGATTTCAGCGTCTACGAGCGACTCCTTACGCAGGGCCGTATCCTGGTCGAGTACCTGCAGCACTGGTTCCTGCCCAAGCTCTACACGACGGGCGTTTTCCAGGATCACTTCATCAAGTCGACGGGATTGCTGTCGCCGATAACGACATTGCTGTCGTTCCTGCTGCACGCGGCAATCGTTGCGCTTGCGCTCATCAAACGCCGGAAGTGGCCGCTTTTCGCGCTTGCCGCACTGTTCTTCTACGCCAGTCACCTGCTCGAATCGACGGTTATCAACCTCGAGTTGTATTTCGAGCACAGAAACTACATTGCCGTCGCATTCCTGTTCCTGCCGCTCGTTGTGCTCCTGTACCGCAAAGCCGATCTGCGGATGTTCGCGCTGACGTCCGTTCTCGTGCTCGTGTTGCTTGGTTCATTTACGCGCTATTCGGCGACTGTCTGGCAGAGTCTGCCGTCGATGATCGAGTCTTCGGCGCTCAAGGCACCGACCTCGGCGCGGGCTCAATCACAGTTCGCGAAACTGTTGTTCGTGTTCGAGCGCTACGACGAGGCACTCGAGACCATTGACAGGGCTATCGCGAACATCCCGAACGACGATCCGTTGCTGCTGATCAATCGATTGTACTTTCTTTGCAGTCGGAACTCGCTCGACGTCGCTGAATACCAGGCATCGGCGCAGAGAATAGCGCGGTTGCCGTTCGATTCGAGGGCTTTGAAAGCTTACGAAACGTTCGCATCCGAGGTCATCTCGGGGAGCTGTCCCGGAATCACGCTCGAGTTGCTCGAATTCTTGTGGTTACAGATGCTCGACCTGCCTGCGAACGGCGATCCCAAGTCGCTGCGTTTTTCGCATATCCAGTACCTGATCGGCCAAACACGCACTCATGCCGGCAAGCCGGATGCTGCGCTCGATGCGTTTCAAAAGTCTCTGGACTCTCGCTCCGGAGCAAGTCACGCAATGGCAATGGCGGCATTGATGGCCTCCGCGGACTACGGTGAGCAGGCGCTGGTCCTCTCAGATCGTGCCCTCGCGCAGCTGCGCAAGGAAATTGCGAATGATCCGAAGTTGATTCGCAAGGTGAGCGAATCGGACATCCTGGAGTTTCAGGAGACTGTCAGGAGCGATATCGCCGCGCGGCGAGATTCAAGTAGACCTGATGGAGTCGAGTGACCGCGGTGCGCGTCTGCCCCAGCGTGCCCTCGTTGACAATCACGTCGTTCGCAATCTTCAGGCGCTCGTCGCGGCTTGCCTGCGCGGCAATGATGCGCCGAGCCTGCGCCACGGTTTCCGCATCGCGCTCCAGTAAACGACGTATCTGCGTTTCCTCGTTACAGTCGACGACGAGCACACGATCGACGAATTCTCGCAACGGTGACCCCGTCAACAGGGGTACGACAATCAACTGGTACTTGCCGCCGGCGGCATCAGCCTGACGTCGCGTTTCGGCACCAATTCGCGGATGCAGGATTGCCTCGAGGTCTTCGCGTGCGGAGTCGTCGGCAAAGACCAGTTCGCGCATGGCGCGGCGATCAAGACTGCCTCCCGCATCGATCATGTGATCGCCAAATCGTTCGGCGATTTCATCGAGCGCAGGTCCGCCCGGCGCAACGACCTCGCGAGCGATTACGTCGGTGTCGATGACCGGCACGCCCAGCTCGGCAAACATGTCGGCGACGGTAGACTTGCCGCTGGCAATACCGCCGGTCAGTCCTATGCGAAGTGGGGCTTTTGGCACGTCGTCGCGCGCTCAGAGGAAGGTATCGAGATACGTATTCCTGATCGTATCTCCCCAGAGCATCGCTATCCACCCGGCTGCGGCAAGATAGGGTCCGAACGGTATGGGCACGCTGCGCCCGTGATTCCGGAACGCCATCAACGCAATACCAACGACGGCGCCAACCACGGCCGACATCAGGATGATCATCGGCAGCTGCTGCCAGCCGAGCCAGGCGCCGAGCGCCGCAAGGAGCTTGAAGTCGCCGTAGCCCATGCCTTCCTTGCCCGTGACAAGCCGAAACAGCTGGAACACGGTCCACAGGCTGAGGTACCCGGCCAGCGCGCCGATGATCGCGTCTCGTGGTGAGATGAACAGGGTTTCGGCACCCGCGACAGGATGCCAGAGACTCATCGTCAGACCGATCCAAAGCAGTGGCAGCACGATCGAGTCGGGAATCAGCTGCGTGTCGGCGTCGATCAGCGCAACAGGGATCAATGCGAGGGTCAGCACGATGGCCATGATGGCTTCGATACTTGCCCCGAAGTGCCAGGCGCAGAAGCCGGCCATCACGGCTGTGAGCAACTCGACGACCGGGTAGCGCGCCGATATCGACGCTTTGCAGTTGGCGCAGCGTCCGCCGAGCAACAGGTAGCTGATGACCGGGATGTTCTGCCAGGCCTTGATCAGCGCACCGCAGGACGGGCACCGTGACCTTGGCGCAACGAGATCGAAACGGCCCTCCGGAAGCTCGTGCTCCGGTGGTGACTTGGCGATTTCCTCGCATTGTTCACGCCATTCGCGTTCCATCATGATGGGCAGACGATGGATGACGACATTGAGGAAGCTGCCGATAACGAGGCAGAACGCAAAGACGATCGCGACAAACAGGATCGGGTTTTCGGCGAACAGCTCGGGCATCGACAGCCTCCAACGAAAACGGCGTTCGGAGTCTTCTCCGAACGCCGTATTCTACAATCCTTGCAGCCGGACTAGACGACCGCGCCCAGCTTGAAGATGGGCAGGTACATGGCGACGACGAGGCCACCCACGAGTACGCCGAGAATCGCCATGATGAGCGGTTCGAGCAAGCTCGACAGATTGTCGACCGCGTTATCGACGTCTTCTTCGTAGAAGTCGGCGACCTTGGCGGACATATCGTCGAGTGAACCGGACTCCTCGCCCACGGCGATCATCTGGATCACCATGTTCGGGAACAGGTCGGTGTTTTCCATGGCCTGTTGCAGTCGCTGGCCGGTTGCCACTTCGTCGCGCATCTCGAGTACGGCAAGCTCGTACACGATGTTGCCCGTCGCACCGGCCACCGATTCCATGGCTTCTACGAGCGGCACGCCTGCCGCGAACATCGTCGACAGCGTACGTGCGTATCGTGCGATCGAGGCTTTTTGCATGATCGGGCCGATGATCGGCATTTTGAGCATCAAGCGGTCGAGGAAGTGACGCATCTTGCGGGAACGCTTCTTGAAGTAGAGAAACGCACCGACGGCCAAACCCAACCCAATGGCCAGGTACCAGCCCTGGGTTCGAACGAAGACGGACAGGTCGATCACCATGCGCGTGAAGGTCGGCAGGTCCGCGCCAAAGCCTTTGAAGAGGTCCTCGAACGATGGGATGACGAAGATCAGCAGGATTGTCGTGACGATGAACGCGACGATCAGGACCGCGGCCGGGTAGGTCAGGGCCTTTTTGATCTTCTTCTTGTTCGCCTCGGTCTTTTCCTTGTACGTCGCAATCTTGTCGAGCAGGGTTTCCAGCGCACCGGCC
>JANQGP010000353.1 GCA_028277265.1 Woeseiaceae bacterium
AAAATCGCCCAAGTGGTTACATACTTGTCCGGCGAACGCCAGATGTGTTTCTCGGTAGACCATCTGGAAATGATCCTGGCCCACGTCTCTTGAATGGAGGATTCGCCGCAGTTAGTCGTGGATCAGACGCCGAAATGCGGCCATATCGAGGACGTCGATACCGAGTGACTCGGCTTTTGCAAGTTTCGATCCGGCCTTGTCGCCGGCAAGCAAATAGCTGGTCTTGCTGGATACGCTGCCAGTAACCTTGCCACCGTGTTTCAGCACCAGTGCCTTCGCATCATCACGTGTTATGCCCGGCAGCGTTCCGGTAATCACGAACGTCTTGCCCGTCAACGGACCATCTTCTTCAGTCTGCGTCGGCTCAACGTCCTGCCAGTGCACGCCCAGAACTTGTAGTTGCTCAATGACATCGAGATTGTGTTGCTCGTCCAGAAAGTCGCGGATGCGTTTGGCGACTTTCGGACCGACATCGGGCACTTTCAACAGTTCTTCCTCATCGGCTTGCAGGAGCGCGCGTAGGCTGCCGAAGTGAGCGGCGAGATTCGCCGCGGTTGCCTCACCAACTTCGCGAATGCCCAGCGCAAACAAAAAGCGCGCCAGCGTCGTCGACTTGCTGGCCTCGATCGCATTGACCAGGTTTTCTGCAGACTTCTCCCCCATGCGATCGCGTTCGGCAAGCTTTTCCTTCTCGAGCCGGTAGATATCTGCCGGATTTCTTACGCTATCTTCATCGACGAATTGCTGGATCAGCTTGGCGCCCAGCCCATCGATGTCCATTGCCCTTCGGGATACGAAGTGTTTCAGCGCCTCTGCGCGCTGCGCCTTGCAATACAAGCCGCCCGTGCATCGAGCCACGGCCTCTCCTTCTTCTCGAACGACGTGCGATCCACACACAGGACAACTCGTCGGTAACTGGACTTCGACGGTGTCTTCCGGACGTCGTCTTTTGACGACCTTGACCACTTCGGGGATCACGTCCCCTGCCCTTCGGACGATCACGGTATCGCCCACCCTCACGTCCTTGCGATGCAGTTCGTCAATGTTATGCAGCGTCACGTTGCTGACGGTAACGCCGCCAACAAACACCGGCTCAAGACGCGCCACCGGCGTCAGGGCACCGGTTCGACCGACCTGGAAGTCAATACCCTCGACGGTGGTCAATTCCTCTTCCGCCGGGAACTTGTGCGCGACCGCCCATCGAGGCTCACGTGAGCGGTAGCCCAGCTCCTGTTGCATCGCAATGCTGTCTACCTTGTAGACCACACCGTCAATTTCGTAGGGCAGTGCATCGCGCTTGCGTTGAACATCGTCATAGAACGAAAGGCAGCCGGCGACGCCGATAACGACGCGCCGCTCCGGACAGACCTTGAGTCCCCAGTCCTGCAGTTGATTGAGAATCTCGCTGTGATGATCGGGTAGCCGACCGCCCTCCACGAGGCCAACCGAATACGCATACATGTCCAGCGGCCGCTCGGCCGCCAGCTTCGGATCGAGTTGCCGCAGGCTGCCGGCAGCGGCGTTGCGAGGGTTGACAAAGGTCTTATCTCCGGCTGCGGCGGCTTTCTTGTTAAAGGCTTCGAAACCCGCACGCGGCATGAACACCTCGCCCCGCACCTCCAGGGCGCTCGGATAGCCGTCGCCGAGTAGCCGCAATGGTACCGATGCAATCGTTCGCACGTTGTGCGTGATGTCCTCGCCCGTCGTGCCGTCACCACGGGTCGCAGCGCGAACGAGGACGCCGCCCTCGAACATCAGGCTGACAGCAAGCCCATCGAGTTTCGGTTCGGCGGCGTATTGAAGTGATTCCGCGCCGTCTTCGAACTCGAGTTTCTCAGCGACTCGCTCGTGGAATTCCAGCAATTCCTCTTCCGCGAACACGTTGCCGAGCGAGAGCATGGGTACACGATGCGTGACCTTGACCAGCGCTTCGCTGGGCTCTGCGCCGACACGCTGCGTCGGCGAGTCCGGTGTAACCAGCTCGGGATGCTCGGCTTCAAGCCGCTGCAATTCGCGCACGAGCCGATCGTACTCGGCGTCCGGTACCTCAATATCATCCAGCGTGTGGTAACGGTAGTTGTGGTACCGAATCTCCTCCCGCAGGGATTCGATTTTCTTCCGGACGTCAGACACTGAGCTGGAACTGGATGATCTCTTCGCGCAGGTAGCGTTCCCTCTGAATACTCAAGGTGCTGCCCGACTCATCCAGCAGTTCGCCATCCAGTGACTGCGCCAGCGCACGTGCCGCCGCCATCATCATGTCGAATGCCTCGACGCTGTCCATCGGCCCTGGCAGCACGAGGAATAAACTGATGCCGGGAATCTGCTGGTCCTTGATATTCGTCAGATCGAAACTTCCGGGCTCGACCAGGCTGGCGGCACTGAAAATCGTGCGGCTCTCATCATTGCCGTCGTAGCGATGGAAGATGCCGAACTTGCCATGACGCAGACCGATGCCGCGCATGCTAAGGATCAGTTCGTCGCCCTGGAACAGCTTCTTGTCGCGGCCAACCAGTCGTAACGTGACGATCTTCTGGGGCGCGTCGTCGGCAGACTCATCATCGGCCGAATCGTCAATCTCGGGTGACTCGAAGCCGCTCTCGAGATCCTCGACAACGACGGACTCACTACCGTCCAGTGTGGGCTCGCGCCGTTCCGAAACAGTATCGTCGTCTTCAACCCTGGGCTTCTTCTCGCGACGACTGTAGAGATAGACGCCGGCGATTACCAGCAGTCCAAAGAACAACAGCAACCAGCGCAAACCGTCCATTTTCCCGACTCACTACCGGCGCTAGCTCGCCGCCATCTTGACCGCCGCATCGATGTCGACCGACACGAGCCGCGACACACCTGGCTCCTGCATCGTCACACCAGATAACTGGCGAGCGAGTTCCATCGTCCCCTTGTTATGCGTAATAAAGACAAACTGCACTTTCTGCGACATCTCACGAACGATATCGCAGAACCGCCCAACGTTTGCATCGTCGAGCGGCGCGTCAACCTCGTCGAGCATACAGAACGGTGCAGGATTCAATTCGAAGATGGCGAACACGAGCGCTACCGCCGTCAGCGCCTTTTCCCCGCCCGAAAGCAAGTGGATCGTGCTATTGCGTTTGCCCGGTGGACGTGCCATGACCGTGATTCCCGCCGACAACAAATCGTCGCCCGTCAGCTCGAGGTAGGCATGACCGCCGCCGAAGAGCTTCGGGAATAGTTTCTTGAAGCCGTCATTGATATTGTTGTACGTCTCGCGGAAACGTGTGCGCGTCTCGCGATCGATCTTGCGAATCGCGCCCTCGAGCGTCGACAGCGCATCATTCAAATCAGCCAGCTGAGAGTCAAGATACTCCTTGCGCTCTGACTGTTCCTTGAATTCGTCGATGGCAGCAAGGTTGATTGGACCGAGCCGGTCGATACGTCGACGGACCTTCGCAAGCTTCTCGTCCCAGCTATCGAGCGTCGCCGCCTCGTCCATCTCCGCGAGTAGCATATCGAGCGAGAAGTCCGTCTGAGCGAGTTGCTCGGCAAATCCCTCGCGACGAACTCGCAATTCCTGCACCGCCATTTCCGCTTCGCTGACCTTGACGCGCACCTCGTCGACCGATTGATCGATTCTCAGGCGGGACTGGTCCAGCTCGCGAAGTTCATTTTCTGTCGCTTCGACCTTCTTGCGAGCCGCCGCCAGTTCCTCTTCGACCTGGATTCGTGACTCCAGAAGCTGTTCGAGCCGCGCCTTGTCGTCGTGCATCGGCTCCTGGCTGCCTTCGAGTTGCTGCAAGATCTCCTGTTCGCGAGTCTTGAACTGCGCCAATTGGCGCTGCATACGCTCGAGATTCTGTGCGGCCGATTCCTTGCTCGTACGACGACTCTCGAACTGAATCGTGATGTTCTGTACGGTCTGGCGGTCTTCGTCAGCCTGCGCGCGCACGCGCTGCAACTCGGTACGCAGTTCTTCTCGTTGCGCCTCCAGGCTGTCGCGACGCGTAACAAGTTGGTCGAGCGACTCGATGGCCTGCACGTGCAGGCGTTGCGACTCGCGTAGTTGCTCTTCAGCAGAGATCTTTTCGTTATCGAGCTCGGAGGCTTCCTCGGCGAGAGCCGCTTTGCGGGCATTCGCCTGGTCAACCTTGTAACGCGCCGACTCGAGTTCGGCCTTGATCTCTGAGTACTCGTTCAGCAGCGTCGCCGCATCTGCCTGCATGGATTCGCGGCGCTCCTCGAGCTGATTCAGTCGGAAGCGGCCGTCGTTGAGCAGTTTGCGAGCGCTTTCGAAACGCGCCTGCGTTTCTCGGATCTCACCCTTGAGGCGGCGCATGTCATGCTCGCGCGCCAGTACGCCGGCCTTGCCCTCTTTGTCGCGTGAGACGCGAAGCCAGTTCTTGCCCAGCCAGATACCGTCCGACGTGATAACCGACTCGTCGTCGGCGATTTGCTCGCGCATCGCAAGTGCATTGCCAATCGTCTCCGCAACCTTGACCCGGGCCATCAGGTTCTGCACGGACGCCGGCGCGCCACTCACCTTCAATGCGAGCGAGTTATCCATGTTGTGAATGACGTTGTCTTTCGACTCTTCACGGAGCAAGGTCAAGGCACCAGAGCGCAGGTTTGCAATGGTCTCGGTGACCGGCGTGATATCCGTTACGCAAACAGCCTGAAGATAGTCGCCGAGCACCGTCTCGACAGCCTTCTCCCAACCACTATCGACATCGAGTTTCTGCGCCACGCGTTTATTGCTGTCGAGGCCGGCGCCTTCCAGCCACTCGTGAATACCGTCATCGCCCTCCCCCAATGCCGCTTTTTGCAGCGCCTCGAGCGACGCGTACTTGCCCTGCGCGTGCTGCAAGGCTGCACGCCGGTCATCGACCAGGCGTGTCAGCTTTTGGTCCTGTTCGCGAAGCTTGCGGATATCCTCCGCAATGCCGGCGAAATGGCGATCGAATTCGTCGCGCGCCTGCCGCTTGCGCTGCTCCTGCTCGGTCAGCTCGTCGTGGCGGGACTGGAGTTCCTCCGGACTCGCACTCGACTGCGCTTGCTCGATCTTTTTGTGGCGGTCGACAAAGCTCTGCAAGCGCGATTCAATTTGCTCTGCACGCGTCTGCTCGATGCTCTGCTGCTGCATCACCTCGTTGTACCGGGCGGCATGCTCGTCCCACTGCTGTTGCCAGTCAGCCAACGCTTCTTCGGCACGATGCAGCGAAGCTGAGGATGCCTGTTCGCGTTGCCTCGCCTGCTCGAGGCCGGGCACCAGTTCGCTCAGGGTCAGCTCCAGCTGCTCGATCTCGGTCTGGTCCTGATCGATGTGGTCGGCGATTTCCTTCGCACCCTGGATCGCCTGCTCGAGATCCTGTTCTCGACGCTCGCGAAGCTCCCGGGCATGCTCGATCGACTGTTCCAGGCGGGCGATCTCGCCGCCCACTTTGTAGTATCGGCCCTGGACCTCGTTGAATTCATCGGTTCGCTCACTCTGGCGAACGCGAGTGTCCTCCAGCGCCGCCTCCAGGCTGCGCTGCTTGGCAATTGCAGCTTCGAGCTCCGTCTTGCGTTCTTCCAGCCGCGCCCGCGACTCCGCCCCGCGGTCGTCGAGATCCCGGGTTCGTAATGCGAGAAGCTCCGCCGCCGTTCTGCGCTCCTCTTCCTTGTACCTGCCGTAGCGCTCGGCCGTTTTCGCCTGGCGGTCAAGGTGCTTGATTTGCTTTTCGACCTCTTCGAGCACATCGAGCAAGCGATCGAGATTTTCCTTTGTGTGCTTGATGCGGTTCGAGGTCTCGCGACGACGCTCCTTGTACTTGGAGATCCCCGCCGCTTCCTCGACGAACACCCGCATCTCTTCGGGCTTGGCCTCGATCAGGCGCGAGATCATGCCTTGCTCTATGATCGAATAGCTGCGAGGACCGAGGCCCGTGCCGAGAAACACGCCTGTAATGTCCTTGCGGCGACACTTGGTGCCATTCAGGAAGTAACTCGAAATGCCGTCCCGACTCACCTCGCGACGAATCGAGATCTCCGCGTACTTGGCGTACTGGCCTTCGAGTGTCGTCTCGCTGTTGTCGAACAGTAGCTCAACTGATGCGGCGCCGACGGGTTTGCGGGAGCTGGATCCGTTGAAGATCACATCCGTGATCGAGTCGCCACGCAGGCGGCTCGCGGAACTCTCGCCCATAACCCAGCGCACGGCGTCGATCACGTTCGACTTGCCACAACCGTTTGGCCCGACAACACCGACAAGGCTGCTGGGAAACGTGATCGTTGTGGGGTCGACGAAGGATTTGAAGCCGGCGAGCTTGATCTTGCTTAGACGCATCGGTTGTCTGGGCCAATATCCCGTCAATAAAGTTGGGCTAGTGTAAAGGAATCGGGGGGCGATTTCCCCAGAAAAATAGGGCTTCCCTGCCGCCCCAGTCAATGTATAATCCCCGCCTTTTCTTTCCCCGGCAGGAGTCGAAAATGCCCGCAAAGAAAGCCGCGAGCAAGAAGCGGAAGAAGACGACCACGACGCGCAAGAAGGCCGTCTCGAGGAAGACCACCACGAAGAAGAAAGCTGCGAAAAAGAAGGCCGTGAGCAAGAAGAAGGCCCCTGTCCGGAAGAAGACGAGCAAGAAGAAGGTTGCGAAGAAAAAGGCTGCGAAGAAGAAGGTCACCAGGAAGACGGTGACCCGAAAGAAGGTCGCGAAGAAGAAAGCCGCCAAGAAGAAGGTGAGCACGAAGAAAGTCGCGAAGAAAAAGGCCACCAGGAAGAAGGTGTCCGGGAAGAAGGTCGCCAGGAAGAAGACCGCGGGCCGCAAGAAAGCCACGGTCAGGAAGAAGGTCCCGGCAGGCCGCCCGGCAGCGCGCAAGCCCCCGGCGCGCAAGACCAAGCCGAAGGGGGACGTATTGTCCGGCCCGATCCACGGGATCGCGCCGTACAAGCCGAAGCGCGGCGAAGAGTACATGAGCGA
>JANQGP010000363.1 GCA_028277265.1 Woeseiaceae bacterium
GGAGCGCTTTGAATCCATAATTTCCGCGCTCAAACCGATCGTCGTCATTCAGCACGATCCCGGAGACATCGCCAAGCTGCCGCCTTTCCCGAAATCGGCGCGCTAGTCCTCAGCGATAGCCGAACATCATCGTGTAGACGATCAGCGTCAGCAATACCAGTCCGAAAACGAGTGCCACGGCGCCGAATATCTTGAGCGCACGCGCTTGCCTCTCCGGATACGGATCTTCGAGGCGATTCTCCAGCTCGCCCGATGCTCGCATCGATTCGTACTCGTCCGGCTTGTCGTACTTCAGCTCATCCACGGGGATCTGGCCCGTGAATATGACGGGGTCCATCGGGAACTTGTCCGGACGGAAATGCGTATTGAAGAAGTGGATAGTGAAGATGAAGCCCACCGCGAGCAGCGCCTCGTCGCTGTGAACGATCGTTGCGACGTTGACGGCCCAACCCGGGATGAAATACGTGAAGAACTCGGGGAACCAGAGCACGAGGCCGGTGCTGCCGATGATGATGATGCCCCAACCGACCGCGAAGTAGTCGAATTTCTCCCAGTACGTATAGCGACCGTAGTTGGGGCGTTCGCCGCGGCCGAAGAACCACTTGATCGACTGGATGAACTCGCGCAGATCGCGGCCATTGAAAATGATCGAATTCGGACCCGTGATGATCTGCCGCCACGTTTCCTTCGTCTTTCGCTTGCGACTGACGACATCATAGAAATGCGCAATAGCGACGATGAACAGCGCAATCGCGGCGGCCCGGTGCTGGAAGCCCATGCTTTCGAAGCCGCCCAGGAAATTGGATACGGCTTGTGCCCAGCCCATGTACGAGAACTTCAGGGCCATGCCCGTAAAGGCCAGTATCAGGAAGCTGACCATCATCACGATGTGCATGCCGCGCTGCAGCGGGCTGAAACGGCGATAGACCTTGCCCCTGGGTTTCTGGCGTACCAGCGCCTTGTGGGCCTGCCATTCGTCGCGGTTCAGCAACAGCCTCACGACCCATGCGAACGAATGCAGGAACGCGAACGTCAACGTACCGATGAGCAGGGCCGTCATACCCCAGAACGACCAGAACAGGTACGGGTAGCGCTCCCGGTCATGGTGCGTCGCGTGCGTCAGGTAGCCCGCGAATCGCCGGTGCGATCCTTCGTGGCATTGCCCGCAGGTCTCGACGACGTTGTCCCGGCTGAGCATGGAATCGGGATCGATGGGCGGCAGGATGTCGTGAGTGCCGTGGCAGTCGTAGCATTTCGCGACCCCCTCCGCCCCGAGACGCGACACCTTGCCATGGAAGGTATCGAAGAAGGTCTCCGTTTCATCGGTATGGCAACGACCGCATTGCTCCATCATCAGGGTGCGGAATCCGACGTCTTCGGTCTGCATGATCGTGTGCGAGGCGTGACAGTCCTCACAGGTCGGATGGTCGTCTTCGGTGATCGGATCGTCAGTCCAGTGAATACTCGCCCGGAACTGTTCCTCGATGCCGTGGTGGCAGGCACCGCAGGTCGCGGCGATATTGGCCGGATTGACGGGCGAGTCCGGGTTCTCCGGCGGCAACTCGGAGTGGGCGCCGTGGCAGCTGGCGCAGGTCGCCGTGACAACGAGCCCGCTTTCCATCAGTCCCCGTCCGTGCACGCTGTCTTCGTAGCTGCCGACGATGTCGGCGATGTCGGACTCGATCCTCGACGCGGCGGGTTCGCCGACGCGGTGACACTCGCCGCAAAGCTGCGGCACGTTGCGCGCGTAAGTGGGCGACTCCGGAGAATCCTTGTCGAGCGTCGCGTGTTTCGCGTGGCAGTCCTGGCACGACGGCGCATCGGGGTCGCCGTCGGCGAAGAGCGTGCCGTGCGTGCTGGCCTGGTATTCAGTGACCTGCTCGGCGTGGCAGATGCTGCAGTCCACCGGGGATTCGATCGTCTCGCAGGCGCGCTCGTGCGACACGGAGGCGCCGGTATGGCACTGGGCACATGCCGTCTCCGTGTGCGCGGAGTCATTGAATGCGTGCTCGTCGACGAACAGGCTCACCGTCTCCCCGTCCCGGGTCATCGTCAGGTCTTCCTGTCCGTGGCAGGTCAGGCAGTCCCTGTCGGCCACGCCGTCCGGGTAGAAGACACTGCGAATTTCATGCGGTGCATGGCAGTCGACGCAGGTCGGAATACTGCCGGGGTCCACGCGCCAGAGTTCACCTTCAATGACCTTGCGATGGACGTTTTCGATCTGGCCATGGCAGGTGGCGCAGGTAGCCGCAACATTGTCGGCGTGAATGCTCGATTTCGGGTCCGTGTGAGGCCTGATGTCGTGGGCCGTGTGGCAGGACGTACAAACGGCGGTAACGGTCAGACCCTGTTGAAACAGGCCCTCGCCGTGGATACTCATCGAATAGTGCTCGAGGATGAAATCCTGCGAGATATCGTGGGTCTCCGTGACCGGCGTCCCTTCCTTGTGACAGGTACCGCAGAGCATCGGGATGTTCATGACCGCCGTCGGTGCCGACGGGTCCGAAGACGCCAGGACATCGTGCTTGCCGTGGCAATCGGCGCAACCCGGCGCCATCGGGTCTCCGGCGGCTTCCGCCGCGCCGTGCAGGCTTGCGCGCTGCTCCCGGGCTTCGCGCCGGTGGCAGGCGGCGCAATCGACGGCCTCTAGATCTTCCGCGTGCCGGCGCCGTCTCGACCCGGCCAGGTCTTCGTGACATTCGATACAGGCGAGATCGGCATGCGCGGACGCCGCGAAGATTTCCGCGTCGATGAACATCGGGATTTCGTCGTCGCCGCGAAAACCGGTCAGCTCGGGATCGTCATGGCACCGGTAGCATCGTTCGTCTTCCTGCGCCTGCACGGGAGCGAGCGATGCCCAGAGGATGGCGGTTGCCAGGAGCGGCAATATCCGGGTGCCCGATTTCATAGTCCTGCGTCCTCGATACCTGCGCTTTTGTTAAGCCAATCGCGCTGCGCTGGCCATTAGTGATTTCCGAGGCTTGGACGCTCGGGCACGTCCGAAACGGACGGTCAGGCGTACAGTGGACCGATGTCGATGTAGATCTTGTAGTGGGCGATCAAGTCGCCCTCGTACTCGAATACATTGGTGAACGGCAAGGTAATTTCCGAGCCGTCGTGACGCCGATACGTCACTTCGCCCTCGCAGACCAGCGTCGCTCCGCTGCATAGGGAATTACCTATCACGTGGCGGCAACCCGCGATCGTCGAAAAAAAACCGTCAACCGCTTCGCGTACAGCCGCGCGGCCGCGCACGGGCGGCGCCGAGCCGAAACGAAATACCGCGTCCTCGGCCAGGTACTGGACGAAGGACGCGGCATCCTTGTTGTCGATGGCGGCAAACAGGCCGCCGGTGTCGCTACCGGCGGCATCCCCGGCTGTCATTGAATACTGCCGTAGTAATGCACGAGCGCCTCGATTTCGTCAGCCGACAACGCATCGAGCTTGTCTTTCATCTTCTTCGGCTGTTCACGCGTTCCGGCGGCATATTCTTCATACGTCGTGCGCATATATCCCATCTGCTGCCCACCGAGCATGCTGGCCTCGTCTTCCGGGTTGGTGCCGGCGTCGGAGTGGCATCTGTCGCAGTCTCTCATGTGGATCTCTTCGCCGACAGCCGCGAGTTCCGCGTCGAACTCCTGCTTGGCCTTGACCCATTCCATGTTGCCGTAGTGCGCGGCCAGGGCGTCGATTTCATCGTCGCTGAGATCGGCCACGGCTTTGCACATGTCGGTCGGGGGCCGGCTCGTGTCGCCAATCCTGTATTCAGACTCCGCGCAGGGCCGCGCCTCGTCCTGGTAGATGTAGAGATTATCGGCAATGACGAACTCGCCCAGTCCGGCGATGGTCGGCATATCACTCCACTCGCTGACGCCGTCTTTGCCGTGACAGCCGTCGCAATCCTCGATCAGAGCATCGAGGTCGGCCGCCGCGACAGCCGGGAAACCGAGAACGAGCATCGGAACGATCGAGAGAACATGGCGTTTCATTACAACCTCCTCATGGTCCGGGAAGACCCATGCGTATTGTACCGGGCGTGGTTCCTGCG
Organism: Woeseiaceae bacterium; assembly: GCA_028277265.1. Taxonomy (GTDB): domain Bacteria; phylum Pseudomonadota; class Gammaproteobacteria; order Steroidobacterales; family Woeseiaceae; genus UBA1847. The sequence continues at coordinate 4,049 of JANQGP010000363.1, forward strand.
TCTGCTTGCTAACTTCCGATGTTCCATAGGTAGTTGTCGCGATACGAAAAACCCGTCGAATTGCCTAAAAGACACAGTAAGAAAGACCGTTCCTGACGCGCAGCTGAACGGCCCCGACAAATCAGGCACCAGCGACCTCCAAGGGGATGCCCATGACACGTTCATTTCGCCGGACCACCCGAATTGCAGGATTGATGCTCGCGAGCGCATTGCTGTTCGCATGCGATGGCTCGACCGGGCCGGCCGGGCCGGCGGGGCCTTCCGGAGACGCAGGTCCTCCCGGACCTCCGGGGCCTCCCGGGACCCCGGGGTCCGGCGGCACGGCGGTCGCCTATGACACGGCCGAGAAGATCAACGTCGAGATTCAGGACATCACGATACCGGCGGGCGGTGGTGCGCCAACCGTAACGATGCGGCTCTCCAACGATCTCGGCTTCGGGCTCCGCGGTTTACCCGCGAGCACGGTCGGCTTCGTGATGGCACAGCTCTCGCCGCCACCGTCTCCCGGTGCGTCGAGCGAGTGGCAAGCCTACAACACCAACGGTCGCACGACGCCGCCCGACGTCCAGGCAGGGTACGAATCGGCAACCGCCGGCACCTTCACGGACAACGGCGACGGTACCTACACGTACACTTTTGCCCAGGCCCTGACCGACTACCCGGCGGGTCCGGTCTTCGATGCAACCAAGACACACCGCCTCGGTCTCGAGATCCGCACGAATCGCGTGCTGCCCGAGAACATCCCGGCCAATAACGCGCCGTACGATTTCGTGCCGGCCGGCGGTACGCCGACGTTCACGCGCCTGATCGCCAACAACGCGGCCTGCAATGCCTGCCACGACAACCTGTCGTTCCATGGCGAGGCTCGCTTTGACGTCGAGTATTGCGTCACCTGCCACAACCCGTACTCGATCGATCCCGATACCGCGAGTGAGGCCTGGGGCGGTACGGTCGACATGACCGAGATGATCCACAAGATCCACTACGGTGAAAACCTCGCCTTCGGCTACCGGGTCATCGGCTTCGGCGGTCGTCCGCACGACTATTCCGATTTCCGGTTCAGCCAGGACGTCCGCAACTGCACGACCTGTCACCAGGAATCCGACCCGACCGTACCGCAGGCCAGCAATTGGCAGGAAGTACCGAACCAGAGGGCCTGTGGCGCATGTCATGACGACATCGACTGGGATGCCGGCGGCCACATAGGCGGCATCAACGACGATTCAACCTGCGTTTCGTGCCACGGCCCCACGTCGACGATCGACGGTGGCATGTGGCGCGTCGCCGAGGTCCACCGGCAACTGGACCGCGAGGCCAGCGACCTGTTCCAGTACAACGTCGCATCGATCTCCGATACCGGCGTCGGCGGCTTCCCGGTCGTCGAGTTCTCGGTCACGAATCCGCAGACCGGCACGGCGTACGACATCCTGAACGATTCCGAATGGACTACGTGCGCCGGCGGCGCCAGCAGGCTGCAGGTCAGCATTGCCTGGGATACCGCGGACTATCACAACAACGGCACGCAGGCGAATCCCGGGCAGCCTGTCGGTATGAGTGCCCTGGCTTGCTTCGGCGCACCGGGAGCAACACCGGTGGCCGGTAGCCCCGGTTTGTTCAGCCTGACGTCACCGGTGGCCGTTCCGGCGAATGCCGGCGGCTCGCTCGCCGTCACGATCGACGGACACCCGGCCCTCGATATCGACGGGGTCACGACCCGTGTCGCGGTGACGAACGCCGTCGCCTACGCGGCCATCACGGACGCCACTGCCATGCCGCCCCGCAATGCAGTCGGCATCGAGAGATGCAACG
>JANQGP010000024.1 GCA_028277265.1 Woeseiaceae bacterium
AACCCGGCGATCACCGACGTCGCGGAGATCGACTACAAGATCCCCGCCGCGTTCGTGGGCTATCTGTTGCGCGATCCGTCGGAAACCTGGAACGTCTCGGTCAAGCTCGGCCTTTCGGCAATCAGCAACTCGTCCAACGATGCGCGCGTGCGCTACGACGAGCAGAGTTCGGCACAGATCGCGCTGGGCCTCGCCGGCTACTGGAACGTGACCCCACAATGGTTCGTTGCGCTCGAGCACGATCAATACGATCGCGACGCGAGCTTCACGAGTGTCAATCTCGGGCGGCGCTTCGACTACTAACGGCCGGCCAGCGCGAGACGATCGCCCGCGCTCCGGTAGAATGGCGGGCATCGTGAACAGCGAATTCCATGAAGTCGTCATCATCGGTGCCGGCCTGTCCGGCATCGGCACCGCGTGTCATGTGCAAGCAACGCTGCCCGGCACCGACTTCATCATTCTCGAGGGACGTGAAAACCTCGGCGGTACCTGGGACCTGTTTCGCTATCCCGGCATTCGCTCGGACAGCGACATGCACACGCTCGGCTACCGGTTCAAACCCTGGACCGAAGCCAAGGCAATTGCGGACGGCCCGTCGATCCTGCGGTATCTGCAAGAGACGGCTGCCGAGCACGACGTCGAGCGCCACATCCGTTACCGGCACCGGCTGCGCCGTGCCGAGTGGTCGAGCCAGGACCGTGCATGGACCCTGACCGTCGAGGTCGCGAGTGACCCGATAGAAATCCGCTGCAGGTTCCTGCTGATGTGCGCGGGCTATTACAGCTACGAACACGGCCATACCCCGGTGTTCGCCGGACGCGAGCGATTCGCAGGGACGATCGTGCATCCCCAGAACTGGCCCTCGGATCTCGACTATGACGGCAAGTGCATCGTGGTCATCGGTTCCGGCGCCACGGCCGTCACGCTGCTGCCCGAGCTCGCCAAGAGGGCGGCGGACGTCGTGATGCTGCAGCGCTCACCAACGTACATGTTCTCCTGGCCCGACGAGGACGCCATAGCGAATGTGTTGCGCAGGCTGTTGCCCGATAAGCTCGCGTACCGTGTCACGCGCTGGAAGAACATTCGGTTGCAGGCCTTCGTCTTCCGTTTCGCACGCAAGCGGCCGGCGCTGGCGCGACGCTTCCTCGTCGGCCATGCCCGTAAAGTGCTGGGACCGGACTACGACGTCGACACGCATTTCAATCCGCACTACGACCCCTGGGAGGAACGGCTCTGCCTCGTACCCAACGACGATCTCTTCGAGGCAATCAATGCCGGTCGTGCCTCGGTCGTCACGGACCGTATCGATTCGTTCACCGAGACGGGCATTCTGCTCGAGTCGGGCGATCATCTGGATGCCGATATCATTGTGACGGCAACCGGCCTCGACGTCATCGCACTGGGCGGCGCCGATTTCGCGGTCGACGGCGAAGCCGTGGATTTCTCGAAACGCTTTGCCTACAAGGGCATCATGATGGAAGGCGTACCCAACATGATCTCGACCTTCGGCTACATCAACGCGTCCTGGACGCTGAGGGCCGACCTCGTCGCACAATTCGCCTGCCGTCTGCTTGACTCGATGCAGGTTCGCGACGCACGGGTCTGTACGCCGAAATTGAGGCCGGCCGACGCCGGCATGCAGCCGCGACCCTGGGTCGAGGGGTTTTCATCGGGTTACCTGCAGCGCGTGATGGACGACTTGCCGAAACAGGGCGATCGAGAGCCCTGGCTCAACCCTCAGGACTATCTCGGCGACCGGCGCCGGTTCCTGCGGGAGCCGCTCGACGACGGGGCGCTGGTCTTTAGCTAGATCACATACACCAGCACGTAGGCCGTGAGCAGTACCGCGATCCAGAGTGCCGTCGTTCCGATGGACCACGATCGCGCGAATACGCCGTCTCGCGGCGCCCGTGATCCGAAGTGCGTCTCGGCCCGCCTGCGCAGTGCAGCGAGTCCGCCCCCGACAGCGGTTTGCAGCATGGTGCCGAATGACGATGCCGCGGCATGAGTCTTTCGGGCCGCGTGGAACCCGAGCACGCGCCACAGCCAGTCGGTGTCGAGGCTGATCGTCAGGGTCCGTTTCATGAGCGGCAGCAACAGGAAGAACGCAAGTCCGGAGAACAGCAGCAGCTGCAGGTAGAAAAGGACCTTGTCGGCGGTGTACGGCACATAGTCGACCGGGTACGGCAGGTAGTCGTAGATCAGGTTCGGAAACACGCCGAGCACGATGCAGAGGACGCTCAAAAGCACCATGGCGGCCGACATGTTCCAGGGAGCGTCTTTGGGCCGCAGTCCCGAGTCCTTCTGGAAGAACACGAACCAGGGGAACTTGATGCCGGCGTGCAGGAAGACACCCGCCGATGCGGCCGCCAGCATGAAGTAAACGAACATGAGGCTCTCGTCCGCCGCGGCCTGCGAGATCATCGTCTTCGTGGTGAAGCCCGACGTCAGCGGAAAGCCCGAGATCGCGAGCGCGCCGATGATGCCGCAGACGGCCGTGAGGGGCATCGTGCGGAACAGTCCGCCGAGATCCGTGCATTTCGAGAACCCGGTGCGGTAGATGACGGCGCCGGCGCTCATGAACAGCAACGCCTTGTAGAGAATGTGTGCAAACGCATGTGCCGCCGCGCCGTTGATGGCCATCTGCGTGCCGATGCCCACGGCGCAGACCATGAAGCCGACCTGGTTGACGATCGAGTAGGAGAGAATGCGCCGTATGTCGTTCTCGAGCAGCGCGTAGATGATGCCGTACATGACCATGAACAGGCCGATGCCGACGAGCACCGGCTCACCCGGGAACAGGAGTATCAGCGCGAGTACGGCCGTCTTCGTCGTGAACGCCGACAGGAACACCGAACCGGTCGGGCTCGATTCGGGGTAGGCGTCCGACAGCCACGCCGACACCGGCGGCGCCGCAGCATTGATGAGTATCCCGATCAGTATCATCCACGTATCGAAGTTCATTGCGAGCATGGGCTGTACGTCGATCGAACCGGTGTGGATGACGTAGCCTTCGATGCCGACTTTCAGGATGACGCCACCGAGCAGGTGCATGATGGCGTAGCGAATACCGGCGGCACGCGAGCCGGGGGTGCCGCCACACCAGACGACGACCGTGGAAAACAGCGCCATGAGTTCCCAGTAGAGGAACAGCGTGATCAGGTCGCCGGCGAAGGACACGCCGATGGCGCCCGCGGCATAGGTGTAAGCGGCGGCCAGCTCGTACCATTTTGCCTGGCGGAACGCGTATAGCCCCCCGCCGAAGGCCATCGCGGCGAAAATCGTGGCGAACAGCCTGCGTACCGGGCTGCCTTCGATCGGTTCGATCAGGTAGTCTAGGAACGTGACGGTCGCCACGACGCCGTCCGGGATCTGCCAGACCGCCCACAGCGTGACGAGCGGCGTGCCGAGCACGAACAGGTTTCGGAGATGCCCGCGCGTCAGTGCAATCAGGACTGCACCGCCGAGCATGATCAGCGCGGGTGGGAAGACGTCAAACATCGTCGTCTCCGCCGGCGTAGTAGTCCTCGTCACGCTTCAAAAAGAAGCCGAGTCCTTTGGCGAACAGCACCATCGCGAGACAGGACAGGAACCCGAATACGGCGCCGAAGCCGAACCACCCGTCCGCGCCGAAGTAGCCTTTCACATAGATGAACAGCTGCGCGCCGACCGTCAGCGCAAGCACGACCGAGAATACCCACCACAGCTTGCGGATAGTCTCGGGCCGCGCGAGCCAGTGATCCTGTTTCAAATCGTCGTTCATAAGCCTGCCTGTACAAGCTGTCGTTCGAGTGTGAGCACGGGTCCGTTCAGGAAGAAGAACGCCAGGGTCAGCAATGCCGTGATCGTCAGCGCGAGCACGGCGGCGAACGGCGCCTCGCCATGCTCGCGAACGGGCGGCGTATCCTCCTTCAGGAACCAGGCCATGAAGATGATGGGCAGGAAGTAAGCGGCGTTCAAAGCCGTACTTGCAATGATGGCCGCAATCGCGACGTAGTTGTCCGCCTCGAAGGCGCCGGCGAGGATGTACCACTTCGATACGAAGCCGCCGGTCGGAGGCACGCCAATCATGCTCAGTGCACCGATCGTGAATGCGGCCATCGTCCACGGCATCCTTCTCGCGATGCCGCGCATCTCGTGCAGCTCGGTCTTTTTGGCCGCGGTGTAGATGGCGCCCGCCGCGAAGAACAGCGTAATCTTGCCGAAAGCGTGCGCCACCATGTGCACGGCCGCGCCGATTTCCGCGAGCGGTTTCAGTATGGCAGTGGCCATCACGACGTAAGATAGCTGCGCCACCGTCGAGTAGGCCAGCA
>JANQGP010000143.1 GCA_028277265.1 Woeseiaceae bacterium
CGTTCAGTTTGAACCGATCGCGCTCCCTTTCTCTTCGTTTTGTCGCATGATCTTGTCCGCAAAGTCTGCCAACTTTTCGGGATCATGCTCCCATGAGCAGGCCAAATCGAGGCCGCCTGTGATACTCGCAGTTCTCGCGCGCCAGCCTCAATCCACCGACGGTGCGCTCCACCATCGATCAAGCCGCCGCACGAGCCGCCACTGCTTGAAATGACTGGGTCGTCTTTCAAAGGCCGTGTAGCCGAGGTCGTTACCCCAGGCGCGGAGCGGCACGGGGATCGACTCGTCGGTCAGCGTTTGTAGCGTCGCCTCGATGAAGCCGGACGGCAGCTTCGTCTTTCTCTCGATGCCCTGCGCCGTCCGGAAGTCGAAGGACGGGTTGTTCAGCTCGCCTGCGATCGCATGGACGTCCTCGAGTTCCCGTCCGGACTTTTCGAGCAGATGCCGCAGGCGTTCCGGCATGGTTGTCTCGTCGACGGAATCATCGAATTGTCCACGCCGGATCAGATCGGCGAGCATGGTCAGGCGAACGAGCTCTATGACGGGCGAGCGCCCGAACCTACTCCAACCAATCTTGATCAGCCGTCGCCACGCCCAGTGAAGCGTATGGTCCTCGATCAGTTTGGGAACCAATTTATCGAGCCGAACCGTCATATGGTTGCAGACTCGATCGAAGTCCTTGCCCGAAATCCGTGGCCAGCGCGGCTGCGGAACCGGATCGGCGGCCGATCCAAGCAGCGGAATTACTGGCCGCTCGCTCATATCCATGCCTCTCACGATCCGGTTATTGGCCGGCACCATAAAGGTCCTGCGCAGAAACTGCTGACAGTTGCGTCGTCCGAGCTGGAAATCGTGCGCACGGAATTTCTCGTCGAGAAAACCCCCGAACCCGCCGAGCAGCCCGCAGGCGATTGCGTAGCGTTCGAGTGGCACCGTATCTCCAGCACTGGCAGACTCGGGGGTGCGTGGAATTCGGCGCCGGGGCGCGATCATGTATCGGTCGTGGCTCTCGCGATCGACTGCCGTTACGAGGTCGTGAGGGCGAAAGCGCGCCTGGTTGATGAGCGCCGGCACCAGCGCTCTGAGAATCGCAATGAAGGCCGGGGCAGGTTTCCCCTCGGGAGGGAAGTCCGGCGGCTCAGGGAACGGCGCCACGATGAGGATCGCTTGATCGGTGTCCTCGCCGCGCGCGGGTTTGCTGGGATTATCGCATAGGGCATACTGCGCGTAATCGAACGGGGAGTTGTTGACCACGCCGCCGTCGACGCTTTGAAAAACAAAGTTGTCGGCTTTCGTATCCGGGAAGGCCGGCTTGATCTGCACACCCTTAGGGAGAGGCATCGGATAGCTGCGGGTATCATAGTCACCCCATGGAATGCTGAGCTCCCGCGATGCGAGGCCGAGCGGGAACGCTCCCGATGCCAGCGCGGCGGTCCCGTAAGTGTCCCACGCCCCAGGTGGACCGCCGTTTTGACGCGGCAGATCTTTGACCGACAAGGAAATGCCTGTGTCGCTCTTGACCCAATTATTGTCCTGCGGGAGTTTGCTGTCGCCGAGGTCGGTCACGACGTAGTGGATACGATCGCCGATCGTCTGCATCCCGTGGGTGTCGTTTGCAAAACCGACCTTAAACGGGATGCCGCGCATATTCGATATCGTGATATAGACGTGCAGGTTCTCGGCGACGAACGGCAGTCGCGATCGGGCCGCCGGCGCGGTATGATCGTCTGGCGGCGCGAGTGCCGCTTTCTTAATGTCTTCGAGCAGGCTTGCGTTCAGAAGGGAGCGGAGCACCGGGGGCTCCCCGTTTGGGCCGTCGGCCAGATCT
>JANQGP010000203.1 GCA_028277265.1 Woeseiaceae bacterium
GGTCGAAGAAAGGACCCGGGAACTCGAGAACCAGGCGAACGAACTGCTCGAGATCAACTGGAGAATAGAAAAGGAAGCGGAAGAGCGCTTGCAGGCGCAAGCCGAAGCAGCTCACTTCGGGAAGCTGCTCAACGAATCGGCCCACGAGATCTATACGTTCGATGCCGAAACCTTGCGTTTTTCCAACGTCAATGAGAGTGCGATCAACAACCTCGGTTATAGCCTGGACGATCTGGCGGACATGACGCCGCTCGATCTGAAACCGGAGTTCGACCTCGAGTCGTTCGAGGCAGTCATCGAGCCGCTGCGCACCGGCGAAGTGCCCAACCTGTGGTTCGAGACCGTGCACAGGCGCTACGACGGGACACACTACCCGGTCGTCGTATCGCTGCAACTGACCGAGGTCAACGGCAGGCGTTCCTTCGTAGCAGTGCTCAGGGATATCACGGAACGCAGGAATACCGAAGCCCTGATCAAAGCATCGCAGGCGCGCTACCAGGCGGCAATCGAGTTGATGCCGGATGCGCACGTGATCACCGACGATCAGGGCCGAATCCAGACGTTCAACAACGCCGCTGAAGAGATCTTCGGATACTCCCGGGACGAAATCATCGGCCAGAACATCCGTGTGCTGATGCCCGGGCCGCACGAAGGCTCGGAGGACCCGTTTACCGGGCGATTCGGCGAGAGCATCGGCGGCGACGCAACGGGGGCGCGACGCTACAGGGGGTTGTGGGCTTGCCGCAAGGATCAGAGCGAGTTCCCGATTAGTCTGCTGGTCCAGCGTTTTGCGACAGACGAGGGTCTGTTCTTCAGCGGCATCATCACGGACATCTCGAAACTCCAGGAAGTCGAGTCGCGCAACCGCCTCCTCAGTGCGGTCGTCGAGCAGGCAACCGATCAGATTATCCTGCTCAATGCCGACCAGACGTTCGAGTACGTGAACCCGCAGGTCGAACGCGACATGGGCTGGAGGCTCGAAGAACTGCGGGGCAAATCGAGTGTGGACCCCGACAGCCGACGGCCTTTCGCCGAAAACTACGAGGCCATGTACGCGGCGCTGCATGCGGACGGTATCTGGAAGGGACAGTTTCGAAGCAAAACCCGTGACGGGGAGACGGTTGATCTCGATGTAACGGCCTCGGTGCTCAAGAACGATGAGCGGGCCCTGACCCACTATGTGATCATCGGGCGAAACATCACCAACCGCCTGAAACTCGAGGACCGGCTCAGGCGCTCGCAAAAACTGGAGTCCATCGGTCAGCTTGCGGCGGGCATCGCCCACGAGATCAATACGCCGGCACAGTATGTCGGTGACAACAACCGCTTCCTCAAGGAGTCGTTCGACGACATCGGAACTCTGCTCGGCAGGATCGACGCGATGATGGACGAGGACAGTGACACCATTGCCAAGACCGAGTTGAGAAAGCTGCTCGGGGACGCCGACGCCGAATACCTGCAGGAGGAAGTGCCCCGCGCCATCGACCAGTCGCTGGATGGCATAGCACGCATTTCCAGGATCGTACGCGCGATGAAGGAATTCTCGCATCCGGCGGAGGAGAAAACGGCCACCGATCTCAATCGGGCCATAGAAAGCACGATCACCGTCGCGTCGAACGAATGGAAGTATGTCGCCGACGTACGGAAGGACCTGGACGCCCGCCTGGACCCCGTACCCTGTCTGCCCGGTGAGCTGAACCAGGTCGTCCTCAATATGATCGTCAACGCTGCGCACGCCATCGGTGATGCATCTGAGCAGAACGGTAACGAGCGGGGCACGATCTCGGTAAGCACGAAACGGCTGGATGAGTGGGCCGAGATCCGTATTGCCGATACGGGGACGGGCATGTCGGAGGAAGTTCGCCAGCGGATCTTCGATCCGTTCTTTACGACCAAGGAGGTCGGTAAGGGCACCGGCCAGGGGTTGAGCATCGCGCACGCGATCATCGTGGAGAAACACGGAGGAACGCTCGACGTCGAGAGCGAGCTGGGCGAAGGAACCTGTTTCACCATTCGTATTCCGCTCGTCGATCCGGAGGAGACGAGCGCCGGGACACGGCCGGGACAGGAGAACGCAGCATGACGGCGAACGTCCTATTCGTCGACGATGAACCGAGCGTACTCGACGGCATTCGCCGCCAGCTGCGCAAGCTCGTCAACGTCGTCACGGCCGTCGGCGGTGAAGAAGGACTCGATCGCGTCCGCGAAGCCGGGCCGTTCGCCGTCGTCGTCGCGGACATGCGTATGCCGTACATGAACGGCGCGGAGTTCCTCGCAAAGGTCCGTCAGCTGAGTCCGGATACCGTCCGCGTGATTCTCAGCGGACAGGCCGATCTCGATAGCACGATCGCGGCAGTCAACTCGGGACAGCTCTTCCGCTTCCTGACCAAGCCGTGCCCGACCGAAGAGCTGTGGGCTACCGTCGAAGCGGGAATCGAGCACTATCGGCTGGTCCACGTCGAGCGGGAACTCCTTGAAAAGACCTTGAGTGGCGCCGTGAAGATGCTGACGGAGATCCTGGGCATGACGAACCCGGCAGCCTTCAACCGCGCATCGCGGATCCGCCGCTACGCAGAGGACATGGGCAAGTCTCTCCGCATCGGGGACGACTGGCAGTTCCGACTGGCCGCCATGCTCTCGCAGATCGGATGCATCACGTTGCCGAGCGACACGCTCGCGAAAGTGTATGCGGGCCAGCCGCTGTGTGCCGAGGAGATGGAGCTGTTCGACGGCCATCCGGAAATCGCCGGCAAGTTGCTGGCGAGTATTCCCCGGCTCGATGGCGTCGCAGAGATGATCACCGGGCAATGCCAACCCTGCGACGCCGCGGCTCTGCCCGACGATGTGGAAGAGTGGCAGCCAATGGTACTTGGCGCGGAAGTCCTGCGGCTGGCCGCGGAGTTCGATCGCCGTATCTGCAGCGGAACGTCACCCGCGGACGCGGCGGGCGAACTCGGTGCCTGCGTCCCGCAACCGATCGCCGAAGCGTTGAAGCAGGTCAAGGCGACCAGGGACGAGGTGGAGACGAAGCCCGTGAAGATCGGCGAGCTCGTCATAGGAATGGTCCTCGACGAGGACCTGATGAGTGCCAACGGAATGCGGCTGATGTCCGCTGGCCAGGAGATCACACAGTCGACGATCATCCGGCTGCGCAGCATCGCGCAAGGCGTCGGTATCGCCGAACCGTTTCGAGTCCGCGTCGATCGTTAGCGACGAGAGCGCCGTGTCTACCTCGATGTTGCCGGAGAACAAGCAATGAATACTCACAGTGTCCTGTTCGTCGATGACGAACCCAACGTCACCGCGGCATTGAAGCGCTCGATGCGGCATGAGCCCTATCGGATCTTCAGTGCGGAATCGGCCATCGAGGGATTGAAGATCCTCGACGAGGAGGACATCGACATCGTCATCTCCGACGAAAAGATGCCGGGCATGAGCGGTTGCGAGTTCCTTGCCGAGGTTCGCCGCAGGCATCCGTCCGTAATACGTATGATCCTGACCGGCCAGGCCAGCATGGATGCGGCAATCAGTGCCATCAACGACGGCGAGGTCTACCGGTTCTTCACGAAGCCCTGTAACCCGGATGAGCTCAAATCGACGCTGCGACAGGCGGTTCTGCAGAAGAAGCTGGTCGCGCAGAGCCACAAGCTCCTGGAAAAATACCGCGAGCA
>JANQGP010000279.1 GCA_028277265.1 Woeseiaceae bacterium
CAAGGTGCAGTCCGCGCTGCTCGAAGCAATGGAGGAACGCCAGATCTCGGTCGGCGACCAGACGTATCCGCTCGAAGGCCTCTTCATGGTCATGGCGACACAGAACCCGATCGAGCAGGAAGGCACGTATCCGCTTCCCGAGGCACAGCTCGACCGCTTCCTGCTCCACGTGCAGGTCGGTTATCCCAGCGTCGAGGACGAGCGCCGCATTCTCGTGCTGAATCGCGATGAGGCCAAAGCGGGCGAGCGCGACGCATTCCAGCCGCCAGAGCTCCTGTCGCGGGATGCCGTCATGCAGGCACGCATGGATATCCTCAACCTGCACCTCGCGCCGGAGCTCGAGGAATACATCGTCAACGTCGTCATTGCGACGCGAAACCCCGGCGCTGTCGAGTCTTCGCTCGAGGGTCAGGTCCTGTACGGAGCGAGCCCGCGCGCGAGCATGGGCATCGACCGCGGTGCGCGCGCGCACGCCTGGCTCGCCGGTCGCGACTACGTTGGCCCCGAGGATATCCAGGCCGTCGCTCCCGACGTTCTGCGTCATCGACTCGTGCTCAGCTTCGAAGCCGAGGCGGACGGCGTCGAGCCGGATACCATCATCCACGGAATCCTCGACGGCGTCGGGGTCCCGTAGGTTTCGGCGTGCGTCTCGACCATATCCACGAAGGCGCATCCCCGGTCAGTGTCAGCCAGCCTGGCCTGATCCGGCTCTCCGGGCCTGCCCGTGCCATCGCACTCGACGTGTTGCGCGTCAACTCGCTGCAGACCGGTGCCTATGTCTCGCGTTTTCGCGGTCGCGGCATGGAATTCGACGAGTCACGCCCGTACCAGCCGGGCGACGACCCCCGCAGCATCGATTGGCGGGTGACCGCGCGCAGCACGACGGCTTACACCAAGCTGTTTCGCGAGGAGCGCGAGCGTCCGGTGTTCGTCGCCGTCGACCTGCGCGCGAACATGCATTTCGCCACGCGGGGCTGCTTCAAGTCGGTCAACGCGAGCCGGGCCGCCGCGCTGCTGGCCTGGGCCGCCCATCATCGTGGCGACCGGCTCGGCGGCCTGATCTTCGGCGATACGTCGCACCGCGAGCTGAAGCCCCGGCTTGGCAGGCGTTCCGCACTGCGTTTCGTACACGAATTGGCAGAACACCGTGACTGGACCCGGCGCGGCGTCGAAGCGGGCGGCCCCGACCCGCTGTTGCAGGCGATGTCGTCGTTGCGACGCGTGGCCCGACCGGGCAGCCTCGTCGTCGTGATCAGCGATTTCGCCGGCTTCGATCGGGCCGCGCAGGCCTATCTGTCGAGCGTCGCCCGTCACAGTGAGGTACTGGCCGTGTTCATCAACGATCCGCTCGAGCGCGAGCTGCCTCCGCCCGGGCGGTACCGCCTCGTGTCCGACGACGACGAGTTGTCCATCGACACGTACGCGGCGCCGGCCCGACGCGACTATGCGGAGTCTTTCGAGCAACGTCTGCACACACTCGAGCGATTCTGTCAGACCTATCACGTGCACCTGATGCCGATGTCGACCGATGACGATCCGGTCAGCGCGTTGCAGACGGCGCTTGGCCGCAGGACGCACTAGCCGGCTCTGAAATGATGCGAATTGACCGGACAGGACACCGACGATGAACGACGCGCTGCCGCTCAGGGACCTGCATTTGCCCGAGGCCGTCGGCTGGTGGCCGCTGGCGCCGGGCTGGTGGGCGCTGATCGCATTGTCCGTCGCAGGTATTGCATACGTTTCCTGGCGCTGGTACCGGGCCTGGCGCTTCAATGCACCGCGGCGATTCGCGCTGCGCGAACTCGCGAGGTTCGAAGCGGCTTACCTCGAACACCGCGACCCGGTAACGCTCGGCAAGCAGCTCTCCGAGCTGTTGCGCCGCGGCATGCTCGCCTATGCACCGCGCGCCGACATGGCCGGGCTCACGGGCGATGCGTGGCTGGCCTGGCTCGATCGGGGCATGCCGCTGCCTTACTTCCATACCGAAGGCGGCAAGAACCTGTCGAGCCTGCCGTATCGCGATCCGGACGGCGACTTTTCGGACGTTGACATCGGCGCACTCGTATCCGCCGTGCGCATGCGCCTCAGCATCCCGTTGCGGGAGATGGCCTGATGTGGTCGCTGGCCTGGCCGTTCGCGTTACTGGCGTTGCCGTTGCCATGGCTCGTGCGCAGGCTCTTGCCCGAAGCGCGCGGACTGGCCGAGGCCGGACTCAAAGTGCCCAGCCTGTCGGGTTTCGAATCGCTGCGGGACCGGTCCGACGCGGAGCAGATGCTCAACTGGCGGTTCTGGGTTGCGGTCCTCGCGTGGTGCCTGCTGGTGCTGTCCGCGGCGCGTCCCGAGCGAATCGGCGACGAACTCGACGTGCCGGTTGCCGGCCGCAACCTCATGATGGCCGTCGATCTGTCGGGCAGCATGGATCAGAAGGACTTCGAGCTGGCCGGCCGGCGTGTCGATCGGCTGACCGCGACCAAGGCCGTGGCGAGCGACTTCATATCGCGCCGCGAAGGCGATCGGATCGGGCTCATCCTGTTCGGCGAACGCGCGTACCTGCAGGTGCCGCTGACGCTCGATCGGGAAACCGTCAGGATACTTCTTCTCGAGGCCGAGATCGGTCTTGCCGGAGAAAAGACCGCGATAGGCGACGCAATAACGCTCGCCGTGCGTCGCGTCCATGAACAGGAAGCCGATGCGGGCGAGCAGGTGCTCGTCCTGCTGACCGACGGTGCCAACACGGCGGGCGAGGTGCTGCCGTTGAAAGCCGCCGAACTCGCGCAACAGATCGGGCTCAGGGTGTATACGATCGGCATCGGCGCCGAGTCGATGGATGTATCGTCGCTGCTCGGCGGACGACGCTCGATCAACCCGTCCGCCGACCTCGACGAGGCGACGCTCACTCGTATCGCGCAGCTGACGGGCGGGCGGTATTTCCGCGCGACCGACACGGCGAGCCTGCAGGACATCTATTCGCTCGTCGACGAACTCGAGCCGGTCGAGGAACCCGAGTCGGGGTTCCGGCCCGTCAAGTCCTATTATCACTGGCCGCTCGGGGCTGCGCTCGCCCTCGTTGGACTGCTGTGTGGCGTGAGCCTGATGCAGCGCGTCAGGTTGCGCCGCCGCGCGGAGGTGCAGGCACATGCCGGCTGACTTGCACTTCCTGCGGCCTGGTTGGCTGTTCGCGATCCCCGTGATCGTCGTCGTCGCCGTGATGCTGGCGCGCCGCCAGCTCGGTGCCGGCAACTGGCGCGACATCATCGATCCCGAATTGATGCCGCATGTCCTGTCGCGCACGCCGGGTCGCGGAAACGACCGGCGCTGGTGGCTGTTCGGTCTCGCCGGCGTCGTCGCTGCGGCTGCGCTTGCCGGGCCGGCGTGGGAGCGTCTCGACCAGCCCGTATTCCGTGCGGAGCAGGCACTCGTCATCGCGCTGGACCTTTCGCGGTCGATGGACGCGCGAGACATCGAACCGAGCCGGCTGTCCCGGGCCAAGCTGAAGATCCTCGGTATCCTCGATCGACGCGAAGGCGGCCAGACGGCGTTGCTCGTCTATACATCCAACGCGTTCACCGTCACACCGCTGACCGACGATGCGGATACGATTGCCGCGCTTGTCGGCAGCCTGAGTACGGACATCATGCCGAGTCGCGGCAGCTATCCGGAGGTTGGCATCCGCAAGGGCCAGGCGCTTCTCGACCAGGCCGGCGTCAGTGTCGGCGAGGTTCTGCTGATTGCCGACGGCGGCGCATCCCCGGCGGCGGAGAAAGCGGCGCGCGACCTTCGCGATGCCGGGTACACGCTGTCCGTCATGGGTGTCGGGACGCGTGAAGGCGCGCCGATACCGCGTCTCGCCGGCGGTTTCGTGACCGACAACCGCGGCAAGATCGCCGTGGCGCGACTCGAGGAGCGGGGCCTGCGCGATCTTGCCGGCGTCGGCGGCGGACGTTTCGCCGTACTGTCGCCCGATGACCGTGACCTGGACCACCTGTTGTCCGGCGAGGTGTCTGTTGCCGCGGTCGTCGGGGACGACACGCTCGCGACCGACCAGTGGCGCGAGGAGGGGCCCTGGCTCGTGTTGCTGCTGTTGCCGCTGGCGGCGCTGGCGTTTCGCAAGGGCTGGGTGCTGGTGCTCGTCATTGTCGTTGCGCCGCTTCCGGCACACGCGTCGTTCTGGGACGACCTGTGGCTGAACAAGAACCAGCAGGCGCACAGAGCGCTCGATGAAGGCGATGCAGCGGACGCCGCGGCACTGTTCGAGGATACCGGGTGGCGCGGCGTCGCGCGCTATCGCGCGGGCGACTATTCGGGAAGTGCTGAAGAATTCCAGGAAGGTGGGGACATGCGGAATCTCTACAACTTCGGCAACGCGATGGCGCAAAACGGCGAGTTCGATGCGGCAATCGATGCCTATGAGCGGGTTCTGGCGAACGAACCGGAAAACGAGGATGCCCGGTACAACCTCGACTATGTGAAAGAACTCAAGGAGCAGCAGCAACAGGACCAACAGACTCAGGGTGACGATCAGCAGTCGACCCGGAATCCCGACGGCGAGGGACAACAAGGCGAGGGCGAGGGCGAGCAGAACCGGCAAGGCCGCGAGGGTGAGTCGCCGTCCGACCGGCAGGCACAGGACAGCGATTCGATGCAGCGCGGCGAGGAAGAGATGAGCGAAGAAGACCTGCAGGCCTTGGAGGAAGAACTGCAGCGCGCCGCCGAAGAAGCGCAGCAAGGCGAGCAACCCGAACAATTGACTGCGGCCGAACTCGCGGAACTCCGCCAGCAGCAGGAACAACAACAGGCCATGGAACAGTGGCTGCGGAGGATTCCCGACGATCCGGGCGGACTGCTGCGCCGCAAGTTCCGCTACCAGTACCAGCGTTACGGGCGCGACCAGGAGGGCCGGGACGTTTGGCCCGACGACGAGGTGCAACCGTGGTAGGAATGGCCAGGACGGTGAAACGCGGCGTCTTCGCTCTGGTGTTCTCGGTACTGGCCGTTCCTGCACTGGCGGACGTCGTTGCCCGGGTGGATCGGCCCATTGTCGATCTCAACGAGTCGTTCACGCTCGAGCTCACGGTCGATACGATCTCCGATATCGAGCCGGACCTGACGGTCCTCGAGGACGCGTTTTCCGTCGGGCATGTCAACACGTTGACGAACGCCTCGATCATCAATGGTGATATCCGTCGCAGCAAGACGTGGAGCATCCCCCTGATGCCGAAGAAAACCGGTGTCCAGGAGATTCCCGCCATTCGGGTCGGTAACGAGCGCAGCAACCCGGTGCGGATTACGGTCAACGAACCGACCAACGCGCCGCCGGGCGAGGCCGACGTGTTCGTCACGAGCGACGTCGACGTTGACGAGGCCTATGTGCAGGCGCAGGTCCTGTACCGCATCCGCATCTATCGAGCCGTCGCGACGCGGCAGCCGGCGCTGCGCGAGCCCACGATCGCGGGGGCCGAGGCGCTCGCCGAACTGGCTGGCGACGAGCGCCAGTACGAGGCCATGCTCGGCGGCAGGGCGTACAACGTGATCGAGCGGGTGATCGCGCTGTATCCACAGGAAAGCGGTGAGATCACGATCTCGCCGGCACGCTTCGAAGCCCGTGTCCTCAAGGACGGCCGCATCACGGGACGCAAGGTTTTCGAGTCCGAGTCGCACACGATCAACGTGCTGTCGATTCCGCCGCCGCCGGCCGACTATCCGAACGCGAGCTGGCTGCCTGCCCGTGAGGTGCGATTGAGTGAAGAATGGTCGATTCCTCCGGATGAACTCGAGGCCGGGGAGCCCGTCACCCGCGTCGTCACGCTGTCGGCTTTGGGTCAGATCGAAACGCAACTGCCGTCGATCGGCCTGCCCGAAGTCGATGGTCTCAATATCTATGCCGACCAGCCCGAGCTCGACCGCACACTCGAGGCCGGCGGCATTCGCGGTGTGCGCAAGGACCAGTACGCGGTCATCGGCCTGGCCGGCGGAGAACTCGAGCTGCCTCCTGTCGAGGT
>JANQGP010000321.1 GCA_028277265.1 Woeseiaceae bacterium
GGGTAGCCGCTTTCCCGTTCGATCTTCCAGGCCTCGGAACGATGCCGGTCGGACGAAACGAGAATAACGCCCGGGATATCGTTGTCCTCGACGAACGAGAAGATCTCGTCACGCTCTTCGGCAAAACCGGACCACGTATCGACGCTGTCGGGTTTGGCGCCGTCGGACCAGGCCACGGGACTGGCCACCAGCTTGAACGTCGCCGTCGACCGTCGCAGGCCGTCGAGCAGCCAGGCTTTCTGTTCGGGACCGAGCATTGTTCGGCCGTCGATGAACGGATTGGTACGGTAGGTCCTGCCGTCGAGCATGAAGATCTCGACGTCACCCACCTCGAATCGGAACCATGTACCCGGCGCGGTATCGGTGCCGTTGTTCGGGTTGACCCAGTTCCGCGCAAAGTGGCGGACCATCGGCAGTTTCCATACCGGCCTGTCGACATAGGGCCCGAGCCAGACATCGTCGAACGCGGCATCGTGATCGTCCCAGATCGCGTACTGCGCGGTCTTGCCGACGAAGCGCCGAAACTCCGGTCGTGACTGGCGCCGGTAGTAGCTGTAGTCATGGAATGCGCCCGGCATGTCGGGGACGTCGATGTACACGTTGTCGCCAAGGAACAGGAAGGCGCGCAGGTCGTGCTTCGCAATGGTGTCCCACATCCGTTCGTTCTCGGGTGTGTAGCCTGCGCAACCGCCGAAGCCGATTTCGAACCTGCCGCGCTGTCCCGGGGGCGGCGCGGTACGGAACTCGACAGCCTCGGTTGCTGCGTTGCCGTCGACGACCACCTGGTAGGAGTAGTTCGCGTTCGGTTGCAGGCCATCGACGCGTGCCTCACCGGTATAGTCGCGCGTCGCGAGTGTCTCGCCCGACGCTACGTGGCGCTTTCCAACGCCGACGACGTGCACTTCGAAACGTGTTGCCGTCGCCGTTCGCACCCAGACGCGGGCGCTAGTATCGGTGACGGCGCCAAGCATCGGGCCGTGAACGACGACGGTGTTCTCGTCAGCGGCAAGGTCTCTGAATCGATCGGTATCGGTCAGCGGCGCGAGAAGCTCTCGGGGCCCCGCAACGAATCGTCCGAAAGGCATGCCGAGATCCAGCGCGCTCGACATCGCGCCCCATGCGGCGTCGACATCCCCGAGCTGCGCGAACGCGACGGTTCGAACGTAGTGCGATTCGGCGTCTTCCGGGTCGGCCTCGAGACGCGCATCGGCCAACGCGAGGGCAGACTCCGGATTGCCGTCGATGATCTCGAGCATTTGCCGCTGGCCCCGGCGCTTGTAGTAGAGATCGGCCGCACGTTCCTCGAACATGCGGCGGCTCCATTCGTTCTCGCTGCCGTAGAACGGGTGCCTCGAACCGCCTTCGTAGGCGTCGGGCGGGCCGAACTCACCGTAGTTCAGGCCGCCGGTATTGCCGACTTCCCGAGCAGCCAGTTCCGCCGATCGATCGTCACTCGGCGTCGCGCTGCAGGCAACGACAACCGCCGTCGCCAGGAGAATGATCGAGGGTTTCACGGCTCAGATATCCACTTTCGAATCTTCGATTTCGAGCGCCTTGCCCGCTGACGCGGCGATGGTCTCAATCGCAGCCTTGTAGCCGGCATGCAGTACGCGGAAGTCGCAGGCGTGGATGACGAGATTGATGCCGCGTGCGGCCCACCTGGCGGACTGTTCGAGGGAAGCGAAGTTTGCGGCCACCTGTACGCCACGCTCGGAACAGCGACGAATGATGTCATCGCACATCCGCTCGAAGTCCGGATGATCCCACTCGCGCGGAATACCCATCGACGTTGTGAGATCGGCGGGTCCGATGAAGACGACATCGATGCCGCCGACGTCGAGGATGGCGTCGAGGTTCTCGACAGCCGGAACGCTCTCGATCCCTATCATTACGACGTGGCCGCGATTCACTTCTTCGAGGTGCTCGCGAGTGGCGTTGCTCGGAAACTCGCCGATCTCGATTGCGCGTCGCGCGAATTCGCCCTTCATCGGCCGCCAGCGCGCGGCGCAAACAACCTCACGAACTTCCTCGACGGTCTCGCAGTACGGCGCAAGTACGCCGCAGGCACCCGAGTCGAACGCCCGCGTTACATGCGGCCAGCGCGGCCGGGGAATTCTCACGACTGACGGCATCTTCGCGGCCTTCATGACGCCCAGCAGATCCGCAACTTCACTTTCGCTCAGCGGCGAATGCTCCATGTCGACTGTAAGAAAGTCGAAAGGCAGCTCATTGAGAACCTCGTACCAGCCCGCATGATTGATCTTGAGGAGCATCGTCGAGACGAGCGTGTCGCCACGCTGAATCCTCTCCCGGAACTGACACTTGACCATTGCCGCGTGTCCCGTCGCTACCGGTCAACGTAGGCGCCGTCCGGCGTCCGCAATGTGTTCCAGTTCTTTTCCTGGAACGGGTACTTTGCCGCGACTTTTTCGTCGAGGTCGATACCGAGTCCCGGGCGTGTCGGAGGATTGGCGAACCCTCTCTCGTAGCTGAAATGGCCGCCGTAGAACAGATCCTGCCAGAAGGGATGCTGCCCGCTGCCGATTTCGAGAATCGTGCAGTTCGGTGTCGACATACACACGTGCATTGCGGCCAGCGTGCTGACTTCACTCTGCGGATTGTGCGGCGACACATCGACACGAAACGCCTCGGCCAGGATCGCGATCTTGCGCAGCTCGGATATTCCGCCAACGTGTACAACGTCGGGCATGATCACATCGACGAGCCGCTCGGCGCACAGTGGCGCGAAGTAGTACCGTGACGTCAGCCGCTCGCCGGTTGCCAGCGGCACGCGAGTCTGGGCACGGATCTGTCGAACTTCTTCAAGGACTTCGTTCTCGAGCTGCGTGACCTCCTCAACCCAGAATGGCCGGAATTCCTCTACACGATTACAGAACTCGACGGCGGTGAGCGGTGTCGGTTTGCCGTGCGCCTCGACGATGATGTCGAAATCGGGCCCTACGATTTCGCGGACGCGGGCAAGGTGTTCGACGCCGCGTCGAATCGACGCACGATGGATGATCGGTTTGCCGCCCGGGTAGAACCCGCCCTTCACACATGTCCAGCCGTCTTCCTTCTTCTGCCGCCAAAGGTCGAGCTCCTCCTCGTAGGACTCGGCCCTGCGCTTCTTGCGGTGGCTGATGCGATCGAGGTAACCCTCGTGGCAGTACAGTCGTACCCGGTCACGTGCCTTACCGCCGAGCAACTGCCAGATCGGACGACCGAGTGCCTGGCCGAGGATGTCCCAGAGCGCGATTTCGACCGCGCTCAGTGCGGACATCAGTACCGGCCCGCCGCGATAGCGCGGCCCGATGAACATGCCGCGCCAGTGACGCTCGATCTCGGTCGGGTCCTTGCCGACGAGATAGCGCTTGTGGGCCTGTATCGCTGCCGCGATGACTTCTCCCTTGTTGGGCAGAGTCCCCTCGCCAAGACCCGTAATGCCCTGGTTCGTGTACAGCTTGACGTAGACGAAGTTCTCGTCGTTTCCCGCGTCGACCAGGAAGGTCTTGAGGTCCGTGATCTTCAGGTTGAGGGGCCTGGCCTCTTCGAAAGTGCGCTCCAGCGGCCCCGCGCTGGCGGCGGGTATCCCTCCCATAAACCCGGCGCCCGCAATGCCCGCAGCCGCCGTGCCAACCCCTGATTTCAGAAACTTCCTGCGGTCCATCGTCGCCTGTGCCCCCGGTTTCGCCGAAATGGGAACGTTCTCATTTTTTGCGGGCCGGCGCAAATCGGGGCCGAAAATCGGGGGAAGAGGGGCTTACATTGCCCAGGCGTAGCCGACTTTCATGAACCAGGTGCGATCGGAGGCAACAAGCGAATCGACCGCGTCATTGTCGACGTAGGCATCGGAATAACCGAGGAAAAACACTGTTTGCGGGTTCAGTTCCCAGGAGTACAGCAACTGCCGCCCGACCTCTTTGGTCTCGCTGTCGACGATTTCGACATACTCGTCCTGGTTCCGTTCGATGCGCGTCTGCTGCAGCGTCAGGCGGACATAGGAACGCAGGCTGAACTGCCAGGTAAGGCGTGCATCCACGACGCTGGCGTCGAAGATCGTGTCACCGGCTTTCGAATCGAATTCGACCCTGGAGCCGTTCAGGCGGAGCAGCAGGTGCCGGTTGACGTGCCAGTTCACGAACGGGTTGATGCGACGCTGATCTGCAAGTCGTCCGTTATCGACGTCGATCTCATCGCCGAACCTCGTGTTCAAACCAAGTACTATGCCGTCCGCCGGTCGAATACGTGTCGCAACGTTCATGCGGGCAACGTCGTAGGTGAGACCTTCGTCGTACTCCCTGCCCCGACGCATGTTGACGTCGAACCTGGACTGCCACGGGCCGTCGAGCGTGAACTGCACGATGTACATGTCCTCGAGCAACTGGCCATCGTCCCGCTCGAGCGTCTCGTACGCGCCACGCAGGCGCATCTTCGTCCACCAGTCCCGGTCGCTCTGCCACTTTCGGCCAACACTCAGTTCCGCCTTTTCCGTACCGCCACGCCGGATCAGGCCGCTGTCTGCCCGGAACGCGTCATCGATGTCGACGAACAGCGCCTCGGCGAACCATTCCCTCGTTTCGAACGAATGCTCGAGCAACAAGGCATTGCCGCCGAACTCATCGAGCGACTGCCCGAACTCCTCCGCAACCTCTTGCGGATACTCGGTTTCAGACCGCAGGAGCTGGGCAACGAGCTCGTGGTGATCGTTTATGCGCCAACGCGTATCGATACCGCCCGCGACGTTCCGGTAGCCGTCGCCCTGTCTCGCCGTGAGCAATCCGCCAATTGTCGACGCGCCTCCGAAGCCATAACCGTAGCGGCCGACAAACGCCGTGTTCTCCTGTTCGATGACCGTCTCGCTTGATTCCGTGGGCCCTGGAAACAGCAGCGACGTCACTTCGTCCTGAGCTGCGAAAGCGGCTATCGTATGCGCGCCGCGTTTACCTGTTAAGTTCGCGGCAACTGCAGGATCGACCACGGTACGTGTGAACACCATTTGCAACGGTGTGCTGAAGTAGTCTGCGCCTTCGAGGAAGAAAGGACGCCTCTCGGGAAAGACCAACGAAAAACGATTGTTGATATCGAGCTGGACGCCGTCAGCCTCGATCTGCGAAAAGTCCGGGTTGAGCGCGAGGCTGGCCGTGATCTCCGGCGTAATTCCGTAGCTGGCCGTCAACCCGACGTCGGTTGAAACATCATCCCTGGACATGGGCGTGAATCCGGGATCATCGGTCGATTCGACCTGCACCGCCGTCAATGTGGGCACCAGCTCGAGTCGGCGGCCGGGCCTCGAGCCCGCGAATCCGGAAAGCTTCGGGTACTGGCAAATCTTGCAGTTGCGATCGCGGTTCTTCGACATGTTCGACATCGACACTTCGCGTTCGCGCGGGTATCCGCGTACCACGCGAAAACCCCATACCTGTTCGCCGTCAACGTCCTGAAAGCTGAGCTGGTCGAGCGGGATCCGCATCTCGACGACGTAGCCGTCGTCGCCTATCTCGCCGGCGGACTCCCAGATTGCATCCCACGATGAATCGTTGCGTCCGTTTACGTCATCGCTGGTCCTGTCGAGCTGTACGCCAAGTGGATTGGTGAAGAACTCGAAGGCCCGTCGTCCATCGTTGTAGGTGTCGAGACTGATACCCACGAAATCGCTGGGACCCAGGGAATCACGATCCCTCAGCCACGCGCGAATGTTGTCGGGGTCGGGGTCGTGCGCCTCGAACGCGACGTAGAGGTTTTCGCCATCCTCGATGAGGAGGGCTGTCGTTTCGACGGGTGCCGCCGTGTTCTCGCCAGGGTCGTTTTCGTAATCGAGTCGAATGCGCAGGGCTTCGTCCCAGGCGTTTTCGTCGAGCACACCGTCAGTGCTGATTGCACGATCCGTACGCGGCAGATCGACAATCGCTGCGTTCGCCGGGGGCGCAAGAATAGTCAGCAGAAGAAAAGCTGTGCGCTCGAACATCGATGCTCCCGAATTGACGGTTGCGCATCGTACATGGTGCGCTGCGGCTATTTCAATTCGCGGTAAGCAAAACGTGATCAACGACACACACTGTCCGGGCGGCTAGTCTTCCAGTTTCGGAATGTAGTACTCACCACCTGACTGCCAGGATTCGTGGCGTCTCAGCGACAACCGATCGATGTGATCGCGCCAGGTTGCACGACCGTTGACAAGCTCGGAGGCCTTTATTGTCACGGGTTTCCACCAAACGGGCAGTCCTTGCGTGTCATGTAACGTCATCGTCACAGTCGGGTCGTCCGCAAGCATGTCGAAGCTGAGCACACCGACGTTTACGCTGCGCGCATAGACTTGCCGCAAACGTATTTCCGGACGACGCGCGAGCCAGTCGCCTTTCTCGGTCTTTTGCGCAAGTGGGGAGCTGACCAGTTCGTAGAAATCGTACCCGCCCTGCTCCGACCAGGGAATGCAGTTGAACTCGCCCACATGAGTGTCGCCGGAGATCAGGACGACACCTGTGACCTCTTCATCGACGATGAAATCGAAAAGCTCGTCTCGCTCCACCTGGTGGGATGCCCATGAGTCGCCGACAGGCCCTTTCGCCTGGCTGAATCCGCTGCCTGATATCAGCACCTTGAACGCTGCATCACTGGCGGCAAGCCCTTCCTTGAGCCACTCGAGTTGCCGTTTGCCCAGCATCGTCTTGCCTTTAACGTCAGGCTCATCGTTGGGATCGCGATAGAAACGTACGTCGAGGAAGAAGAAGTCAACGCCGCCATAGTGATAACGGTAGTAGGTACCCGGGTTGCCGGGTTCACCGTAGGAGGGGTTCGCCCAGTACTGCTTGAACACCTCGAGCGCCCTGTCCTTGACCGGGTTACGACGGTCGTGATCGTTCAGACCGAAATCGTGGTCGTCCCAGGTCGCGAGCTGCGGGATACCGCGTAGCACGTCCCGCGCGTTCAGTATGTCGCGCTGCCGCCGGTAACACTCCTGCATCACCGATTCGTGAAGGCTGTCGATGTAGACGTTGTCGCCGAGCCAGAAGAAGAGATCGGGGTCGATGTGTTCGACGCCTTTCCAGATCTCCTGCACGGGATCGTCCTGGAACTTGGCACAGGAGCCGAACGCGATGGAAAAACCGTCGGGACCGCCGGGTGCCGTTCGCAGGAACGTCGGTGGCTGATCCTTGAGGTACTCGTCCTCTATACCGTCGATCATTACACGGTATCGATACCGCGAACCCGCCTCCAGCAACGGCGTCGGCAGCTCAACGCAATAATCATCGGCTGCGGAAGAACGTACGACCGGTCCGAGCTCGACGCGCCCTTTTGCATCCGTCACCTCGAGTTGCACGTCATGCTCACCGCCGACGCGCGCCCAGGCCAATACACCATCGTTGCTTGCGGCGCCGAGCATGGGGCCCTGCGTAACCCTGAGTTTGCCGGTCCAGTTGACGCGCGCCTTGGCACCAAAGGGCGCCAAAAGCCACGCCGCTCCCATTGCGGACAAGAATTTTCGTCTGTTCGTTTTCACTGCCTTAGTCGTTCCAGTTCAGTTTCAAGAAATTGCCTGTTGGTCGCAGCTTCCTCCGATTCGTCGGCCGGCCCAATCGGGGATTGTTCGAACGGGTCACTGCGCATGTCAAAAAGGCGACCGTCAAAGTAGAGCTTCCACTCGCGCGTACGTATCCAGCCATCACCTTCCCATTCCTGGTAGACCCAGTCGCGCGGCCCGTCGCTCGCATCCACGAGAACCGGCAAGAAATTTTTCCCGTCAACGTCCCGGTCGGCCGGCAGCACCGCTCCGGTCAACGCCGCGAGCGTCGGGAGGAAATCGCTGAAGTCGACGAGCGCGTCGGTTGTGCCCGGCTCGATCGTTCCGGGCCAGTTGGCGATGAACGGAACATGGGTACCCTGGTCGGTCAGGTAACTCTTGCCGCCCATGATCCGCTCGCCGTCTTGCATCGAGTACACCGGCTCCTTGATGTACTCGCCGTCGCGGTACTCGGTAATGTAATGGTGCGGCGTGCCGTTGTCGCTGACATACAACACCAGCGTGTTCTCGCGAATCCCCAGTTCATCCAGGGTCGCGACGAGTTTTCCGACAAGCTTGTCCGAGTATTCGACGTTCTCGGCGAAAGTCTCGTATCGGCCTATCGGTCCCACCGGCGGCGGCTCTTCGAGGTCGTTGCTGATGTCGTGCGCAAGCACCATCGGGTAGTACGCGAAGAACGGCCCATCCTTGTTTGCGCGAACGAAGTCGAGAATGTACTCACTGAACAGATCCGGTCCGTAGGCGCCGTCAGCCACTTCGATGACCTCGCCGTTCTCGTAGATCATCGGCTCCCAGTAGCGCGGCCCCTCGTGCCAACCGAAAACGCGGCTGTCGGGAAACCCCATGCGGCTGATGTGCCCGGGGTCGTCGGCAAGCAGTGTCATCTGCCACTTCCCCGACAGGGCCACTTCGTACCCGGCCCTGATCAGCACGTGACCGAACGTGATTTCATCTGCCGGGATCGTGCCCCAGGCCTGGCCCGTCCGAAACCCGTAGCGACCGGTCATCAGTTTGACCCGGGATGGGGAACAAACGGGTGCGCTGTATGCATAATCGAACTTCAACCCGCCTGCCGCAAGCGCGTCGATGTTGGGTGTCCGATAGCTGGTTCCGCCGTAGGCCCCGACAACCTCGGTGCCGATATCGTCGACGAGTATCAGCACGATATTGGGGCGCCGGGGCTCTTTGTGCGACGAGCAGGCTGCCACCAGCAGCACCAGCATTCCGATGTACGCCAGGGACTTAATCTGCTTGTACCCGTTCCGCGCGGACATCGTCGATCAGGAACACCAATGGTGAGACCGGTGACTCCGTCCCCGCGATGTCTTCGGTATTGATACCTGCCGGATCGGTCGTCGCCTCTTTGAGAACGACCGGTGTGACCTTCCCGCGGTACGGGCCGGTGCGGAATACAAGCCGCTGCAACGATTCGACTTCGGTAGCGAATGGAATGTCGTCGCCCAGCACTTTTCCATTGATGGTCATCGAGTAACTCTGGGTATCGGCGCTCAGGTGCAGTTCAATGTCATACCAGGCATCCATCGACATGGCGATCGGTTTCGGCACCTCCGCGTTGTGCAGATCAACGCTGATCCACTTCCGGTCGAAACGAATACGCATCGGGCGCGACCCGTGCTTGTCCTGGACCTCGACGTTCAACGCATAACCCAGCGGGATCTCCTGCGCGTTGACGCGCAAACCGACCGTCATCGCTTTTGCTTCGGGGAGAATTCGTTCGAGGCGGGCGTAGTCGAGCGGCTCGGAATCCCTGATTTCCAGCGCCTGGTTGTTCGGCTCGCGTGGATCCTCCACCAGCTCGAACGAAGTCCACTCCGGTTCGTAGACACTCCATTGATCCAGCTGCATGATGCTGTCAACCGCATCGAAATCCTGATCGACGTTGCCGGAAACAACGCCGGTGATGACCTTGGGCAGCCGCGCAACCCAGACGTCTTCCTTGTTCACGGTGTAGACGATCCAGGTCTCGTTGCCCGGCGGGTTGCCGTTTCCGGGGAAGATGCCCCGGTAGTAATGCGTGCCGTGCCGCTTGTGAATGCCCTGGTAACGCCGCGGCGGGATATCGTTTCTCAACGCCAGCAGGTCATCGAAGATATGCCCGCCCTCTCTGGTCATCGAGGTCATCGGGTAACGATTGCGTTGCGTCGCAGACTGGTTGTGCACGATGACGTAACGGCC
>JANQGP010000369.1 GCA_028277265.1 Woeseiaceae bacterium
AGAGTTTTCGCTCGTGGACTGCACGATTGCGCCGCTGCTATGGCGGCTGCCCGCCTACGGCATCGATCTCGGCGACGATGCCGAAGCGATCGAGGCCTACATGAACCGTGTCTTCGCACGTCGTTCTTTCCAGCAAAGCCTTACCGAGCTCGAACAGGAAATGCGACTCTAGGCGCGACCGGACGCGACGTAACCCGGTCACTGTCCCTTTCGAAACCTGGTCACTGTTCCCCTTCGTCCACGGGTTATGTCAGGTTGGCCGCTACGCGTCGAATCGGTGGTAAGCTACCGTCAGGTTGGCAAAAATAGCTCAGGATCAGCATTGAGCAACAAGAATCGTTCAAAACGACCGTACCTCATTCGCGCGATGCACGAATGGATGGCCGACAGTGGCCATACCCCGCATATCGTCGTCGACACGTCGTTCGACGGCGTGGCCGTGCCGCTCGAGCATATCAAGGACGGCAAGATCATCCTCAATATCAGCGAGTCGGCAGCGCACAATCTCAAGCTGACCAATGACGCGGTCAGTTTTCGGGCCCGCTTCGGCGGCGTCCCGTTTGACGTCTGGGCGCCGATTCGATCCGTTCTGGGAATCTACGCGCGTGAGACCGGGCAGGGGATGATCTTCTCGCACGACTCGGAACAGCCCGAACCGCCCGAGGTGCGCGAGAGCGTCGAGGACAGGCGCGCGCGCCCGCACCTGAAGATCGTCAAGTAATCAGTTGCCGCCCAGCAGGGTGGTATCGATGAGGTCGCACAGACAGTGGATGACGAGGAGGTGCACTTCCTGGATCCTCGCTGTGCGCGTTGCCGGCACACGGATCTCGACGTCCCCTTCGGCAAACAGATCTGCCATGCGGCCGCCGTCCCGACCCGACAGCGCGACGACGCGCATGCCGCGCTCGTGCGCGGCCGTAATGGCCCGGATCACGTTCTCCGAGTTGCCTGAGGTCGAAATGCCGAGCAGCACGTCCTGCGGCTTGCCCAGGGCGCGAACCTGCTTGGAGAAGATTTCCTCGTACGAATAGTCGTTGCTGATTGACGTGACCGTGGATGCGTCCGTTGTCAATGCCATTGCCGGCAGGCCGGGGCGCTCCATCTCGAAGCGGTTCAACAGCTCGGACGAAAAATGCTGGGCGTCGGCCGCCGAACCGCCGTTGCCGCAGCTCAGGATCTTGCCATCGGCGAGCAGGGCATCGCTCATCACGCGACCGGCCGAGGCGATGCTCTCGGCGAGCGCCTCGGCGGCGGTTTGCTTGGTGGCGATGCCCTCGATGAAGTGATCGCGAACGCGGGCTACTGGGTCCATGGGTACTCCGGGCGGCTGTGTGCCGCGGATTCTAGCAGCCTGTCGAAAAAGTAGTTAGGGGCTCAAAGTGCCGAGTCATCGGGGCGAAAGGCATCGCAGATCCAGTGAATTCGCGGACGCGCCGCCCCCTCGATCGAAACGACGTCGAAACGCATGGTGTGGCCGGCGTAGCGCGCATGCCGGGCGACGAACATCGCAGCGGTGCCGACGAGCTTGCGCTGCTTGCGGGCATCGACGGTACTGGCCGGCCGGGCGAACCGGGCGGAGCGCCGGCTGCGGACCTCGACAAAGGTGAGGCAGCTGCCGTCGAGCATGATCAGGTCGATTTCGCCGCCACGACTGCGATAATTGCGAGCGACCGGAACGAGGCCACGGTCGCAAAGGTACCGGAACGCGAGCGATTCGGCGCGACGCCCTACAACGCCTGTGTCCCGCTTTCCCATGGCGATTCATCGGCGGCGTCGGGTTCGATGACCTGGCCGTCTTCGGTGATGTCGAGGATCGGCCCGCCAACGTCGTCCTGACCTGGCAGCGCCACGACCTCTCCGCGCTGGAACTGTGCCCAGGCGAGGCGCCGGTGAACTCTGCCATTGACGTCGAGGAACAGGGTGCCGGTTGCGCCGTCGATTTCGTTAATGACGCCGCCGCGCACCGCATACAGGGAGGCGATCAGGTTGTAGGCGTCGTAGCCCATCGCGTGCAGCCTCACGAGACGACGTTCTTCCGGCCAGTACTCTTCGAACTGGCCCGGCAGGTGCGCGATCCAGGGCTGCGGATCGACGACCCATGGCGTGTCCGCGAACATGATACCGTTGAGGTCGGCGTTCGAGCGGCCATCCAGCGAATTGACGGCAGACGTGGAATAGACCGGGATATCGCCCGAATAATGGAACTTCAGCTGTGCCTTGAGCAGGCGCCCGGCAGCCGCATCGGTCGCGAGAAAGATGAAGTCGGTATCGCCACGACGGCGCGGATCGAATTGCAGCGGTCTCCCGATATTGGCGCGCAGGCGCTGGTACCGACGCACGCTCCCGGTCAATGCCATCAGGTTTTCGATCTCGTTGGAAAAGTCCTGCTTGCCCGGCGTGTACGTACGGTAGTCGAGCAGGCGACCGCCCAGCCCCTCGAACTCGGTCGTGAAGCTCGACAGCAGGCGCCGTCCCCAGCTGTTGTTCGGCACGAGCGCGACGCCGCGCTTGTGACCGTCGTTGAGCGCCCGCTGTGCGGCTGAAATCGCCTCGTCTTCGGGTGCAAGCGCAAATTGATAGAGCCCCGGCGGTGCGAGGGTGTCATCGGGCAGGTAATTCAGCGTGAGCACCGGCACCGGTACGAGAATGTCGTTGGCGAGTTCGGTCACGCTGCGTTTCAGGAGCGGCCCAACCACGAACTCGGCGCCGTCCTGGACGGCGGCCTCGTAAGCTGCGCTGGCGCCGCCCTCCATGTTGACGTCGTAGATACGCAGGCTCTGCCGGTCGTCCAGTCCCGACGCCGTCGCGAAGTAGGCGCCGAGGAATCCGTTCTGTACGGCCTTGCCTGCGCTCGCCGCGTTGCCGGTCAGCGGCAGCAGCAGTGCGATTTGACGCGGGTAGTCCAGCAACAGTGTTTCCGGGAGCTCGAGATCGTCAAGCAGCGAATTGGCCGGGTGCCCCGGATGCTGCTCGCGCCAGCGCACGACGCCGTTGCTCCAACCGACGCCTTGCTGACCCGTTGACGCAGCCAGGGAGCCGATGCTGAGCCAGCCCTTGACAACGGGATCGAAACTGAACTCGGCGTGGTTGCGCAACAAGGTGGGATTGCTGACCAGCAAGCCTTGCCAGAGCCGCGAGCGATTCTGTTCGATTCCACGTCGGTCGTCGATCCACGTCTCACGCTGCATCATCAACTCCACGGCGCGGGCCGGGTCTTGCTTCTGGATCCACGCATCCGCGCGCAGGGCCTCGACGCGCAGCCGATCTCGTCGTGTCAGCGGCTCGCGGCTCAGCGGTTCGAGCAGGTTCAGTGCGAGATCGGGATTGCCGGCGAACAGGTGGAACGCGGCCTGATTGGTGCTCCACAAAGGTACGAGCGGACCGGACGTAGGTTGCATGACGCCGGCGGTCGCACTTCTGGCCCGCATGACGTCACCGGCGTCCAGGTACTGTTCGACGGCGAGCAGCGTAAGCCGGTCGCGCTCGCTGCCCGCGGCATCGACGGCCAGCCCCATGTAGGCGCCGGCGGCTCCGGCATGATCGCCGGCCGTCGCCAGCCGTTCCGCGCGCGCCTCGCCTGAGCCGCCGAACGAACGCATGCCCGCCGTTTCGCAGGACGCGAGAGCAAGCATCGCGAACAGAATCGCTGCCAGGCTTGCCAGCCGGCGGCAGGGGTAGGCAGGATGTCGAAGCGAATTCTTCATAGCGTCTAGACCGGATGACGGACAAAACCCCGATGAGCGGCACACTGTATGTCGTAGCAACGCCGATCGGCAATCTCGAGGACCTGGCGCCGCGAGCACGTCAGGTCCTCGCGTCGGTGGACCTGGTAGCCGCCGAGGATACCCGCCACACCGGGCGATTGCTATCGACTATCGGCGCGAAACCACGACAAATGGCGTTGCACGATTTCAACGAGGCGCAGGTCGTCTCGCGGGTCATTGAAGCACTCGAAAATGGCAAAGATGTGGCCCTCGTCAGCGATGCCGGCACGCCGCTCGTTAGCGACCCGGGCTTCCGGCTGGTTCGCGAAACGCACGCACACAGTCTTCCGGTCGTTCCTGTCCCGGGTCCGTCCGCAGTAACCGCCGCATTGTCGGCGGCAGGGCTGCCGACCGACCGCTTCTGCTTCGAGGGATTTCCGCCCGCGAGGAGGCCAGCTCGTCGCGAGTGGCTGCGACGCCTGTCGGCGGAGCAGCGCACGATCGTGTTTTACGAGTCCGTGCATCGCGTGCGGGATTGCATTGCCGATCTCGCCGACATTCTGGGCGCCGACCGCGGCGCGTTTATCGGCCGCGAGCTGACCAAGTTGCACGAGCAGTGCATACACGCGACCCTGAGCGAACTTCGCCAGGGCCTGGAATCAGGTGACATCCCCGAGAAAGGCGAGTTCGTGCTTGTCATCGCAGGAGCCCCCGCCGCGCCTGCCGGCGCCGTCGACGTCGATCGCCTGCTTACCGAGCTCTCGGACCGGCTGCCCGCGAACGAGGCGGCGAAAATAGCGGCCAGCGTGACCGGGCGGCGCCGCAACGACCTGTATCAGCGCCTGCTCGAACTCAGGGGAAACCAGTAGCCTGTCGTTTTTCGAACGAGTACGAGGAGGACCAACGAAATGCCCGTCGAATTGAAAATTCTCGGTTACGCTGCGCTTTTGCAGGTTGTGCAGTTCGTCGTCATGGCGGTACCGGTCAATCTCCAGCTCGGTGTCGCCTATACAGCAGGTAACCGCGATGCACAGCTACAGCCGACCGGGATACCCGGCAGACTGAAACGCGCCCTCGACAATCACTTCGAGGGCCTGGTCCTCTTCACAGTCGCCGTTGCGGTTGTCGTGCTCGGCGATGCAAGTAGCCCGCTCACAGAGAAATGCGCATGGGCATACCTGTGGGCACGCGTTCTTTACGTGCCTGCCTACGCCTGGGGCGTCTTCCTCGTCCGCTCGCTGATCTGGACTGCAGGCTTCATCGCGACGGCGATCATGCTGATAGCAGCGCTGACCTGAGCGCCGGCCATGCCGAAAGTCCAGCACGAAATCGCGAGCGTGCAGGCAACTGCCCGACGCATCGTTCGGTTTCATCTACCTGTTCCGATCGTCGACCGCGACATCCTGTTGAGCAACGATTCCAGCGTGCGACGCGTCGTGGCGACGTCCGCCAGCTGGATGTCTGCAAACAGCGTCTCGAGCAGGCGAGACTCATTGCGCCGAATCTCCAGAAAAGCCTCTCGCCCCAACTCCGACAACCGATAGAGCGGCGAACGTTTGTGG
>JANQGP010000374.1 GCA_028277265.1 Woeseiaceae bacterium
CGGAACGTGACGGATATAGCCACGACGCGGTGCTGGTGCAGCGGCAGGAAATCGTGACCGGCCGACTGCAGTCGCTTGAACGTCATCGCCCGGGCGACGTCCTCGTCGGACAGCCCGTCCAGGTCCATGACCTCTCGGCCGAAATCGGTATCGGGAACAGTCTCGATGTCGAATGAAAAACAATGCATAGGCCCTAGTCTGCCTCCCCTGCGCACTCGACGACGGCGAATGCCAAAACCAGTCCCGCATCGTCGGTCAGGCTGACATGCCCGCTACCGATACCGAGGCGCGCGCACACACGGCCGCCCCGCTCAGACCAGACGACGACGGGGCGTCCCCAGTCATTGTTGAGGATTCCGACGTCTCTCAGCCACACGCCATGCGCAAAACCCGTGCCCATCGCCTTGACCATCGCTTCCTTGCCCGCGAACCGCATGGCGAGGAAACGCACTTTGTCCTTGGCGCGCCGGTACAGCGTCATCTCCTCGTCCATGAGGATGCGGTGCGCGAAATGGTCGCCGTAGCGATCGTAAATTCCCTGGACACGGCTCAGCTCCACGATGTCGGTACCGATGCCGAAGATCACGCGTGGTCCTGCCGACCTTCGAGCATCAGCCGCTTCATCTCGGCGACGGCGCTCGCGAGACCGTCGAACACGGCGCGCGCGACGATCGCATGACCGATATTCAACTCCACGATCTCCGGTATCGCGGCGATCGGCTTGACGTTCTGGTAATGCAGCCCGTGTCCCGCGTTGATGACGAGGCCTTTCTCATCACCGTACTTTGCCGCCTCGACGATGTGTTGGAGTTCGGCGGCCTGCGGATCACCATCTTCCTCGGCATAAGCGCCGGTGTGCAGTTCGACCACCGGGGCACCCGACTCCGCGGCGGCGTCGATCTGCTCCTTGTCCGGATCGATGAACAAGGACACGCGAATGCCGTTTTCCGCCAGTTGCTTGCAGGCGTGGCTCACGCGCGCGATCTGGCTGGCCACGTCGAGTCCGCCCTCCGTCGTAAGCTCCTCCCGCTTCTCCGGTACGAGGCAAACGTCCGACGGGCGGATTCGCGAGGCAATGCCGATCATCTCGTCCGTCACCGCCATCTCGAGATTCATATGGGTCTTCATGACAGCATTGATGTCGTCGAGATCCTGGTCCTGGATGTGCCGGCGATCTTCGCGCAAGTGCACGGTGATGCTGTCTGCTCCGGCGCGTTCGGCGATATAGGCTGCTTCTGATGGTCGCGGATACGATGTGCCGCGGGCCTGGCGTAACGTTGCGACATGGTCGATGTTGACGCCCAGGAAGATGGGCTTCGGCTCGTTCATTCGGCGATTCTACCCCGATGCACCTCGAGCAGCACCTTGCGGCTCCGCAGCTCACGGCCATCAAGGTGGTGCGCGACGACCTGCCGCAGCAGTCGTCCGGCTGCTCGCAGCACGTCGGCATCGTCGAACTGCTGCGCCGCGATCGCGCGTAATGTCGCACCCCGGAATACGAGCGGTCCGTCATTGCGCTCGACGGGGACAGGCCCCTGTTCGATACGATAGTCGTAGTGGCGCTCCGGGTCGAGATCGTCGTTCGACGCCGCTTCCTGGTCGAGGTTCACGGCGTAGCCGAGCAGACCGAGCAGCTCGAGTTCGAAGCTGCGCAAACTGGCCGCGACGTTGTCGGTACGCGCCAGTGATTCGAGGACGGATCCGTAGAGCTCGAAAATTTCGGGTTGAGGGTCATGCCGCAGCAGGAAATTCAGCAGCAGTTCGTTGACGTAGAACGCGGATAGCAACGCGTCGCCGCTCATCGCGGTAGGCGCGCCGGCCGCCTCGGCTCCGGTCAGCGTCCCGAGATCGGTTCTCGCGACCCACGAAACACGGAGCGGCAGGAACGGCCGCAACACACCAGCGAGTTTCGATTTCGCGCCCCGACTCCCGCGTGCGACGACGGCGATTCGGCCATGGTCGCGCGTCAGCATGTCGAGAATCTGGCTGGAATCGCGGAACGGCCGATGATGCAGGATCCAGCCATCCTGCTGTTGCACGCGCTTGCTCATCGACGCACCGATGGATACCGACCGGGACACCGCCGGGACAATCGACCGACAGACTGAATCTTCAAGCCGTA
>JANQGP010000392.1 GCA_028277265.1 Woeseiaceae bacterium
GATTGAAACATGCCTTTTGGTGACCGTCCGCGCAAGCAACCTGATACAAGCGAGCAGATGCTTTGTAGTCCAGGTCGACTCCTTCACCTTTGTAGTAAAGAACCCCAAGATTGAAGCATCCTGAGGGCTCGCTGTTGTCGCATGCTTCCCTGAAAATCCGCACGGCACGATCAACGTCACTGGCTACACCGGGCTCGCCAAGTAAAAGAACTCCAAGATTGACGCAGGTTACAAGGATTCCACTGGCGCACGTTTGTTCGTAGAGACTCGCGGCTTTCGCAAGGTCCTTATCGACGACTCGCCCTGTCTCGTAGAGGTACGCGAGCCTGGCGCAGCTCGCCATTTTTCCTTCTCGGCAAGCTTTGTGAGCGGGTCCACCGAGTCTCCACTGGCTAAACACGATCTCGTCGACAGCTTCACCATCGACACGCGAAAGAGCCGTCAGAAAAAGCCAGCTCGTATGCCCAGCTTGCATACCTCCGGGGCTCAGTCCAAGCATCCCTCGAATCAGGTCAAAGTTTGTATGAACGTCGGTAGAGGAAAAATAGGGTACGACTCCAAGTTTTCGATTCTCGAGTTTCTGGTAATTGCGCAACCCCAGCTGATAAGCCTCGAGTGCTGCTCGGAGGACCAGCTTGTTTCGTCGGTCTGGATGGAATTCCCATCGAGGTTCCACATAGGGGAGCGTACCGGAGGCGGGGTCAAATTCCGTATCGGTAAACCCGCCATGGTCCAGTACACGGAACAACCCTCGGTCCGCAATATCGAAGAGCGACAAATACAGCAACACATAGCCAATCCCGAAATACGGATCGGCGAGCGTCGGGTCGACTTTGGCAGCAGTCTCGAACGCACCGAGTGCGTTCGCCGCCGAGCCGTCAGACGCTGAAAGCATTAGGACCTTTGTCATCTCCTGTAGGCCGAGCATTGTCAGGGCGTCGGCGTCATGTGGATTGCGCGTGAGCCTCGCCTTGAGATCCACATCCCGTTTGTCCGCATTTCCGTATACTCGGTCTTCTAGAACGTTAATCAGGGCAGAAGTAGGCCGGGTGCGTTTTGTGCTTGCCTCTTTTACGGAAATGGCGGATATGATCTTCGCGGTTTCTTCCTCCTTATAAAGCAATTCAGTGGTGTCGACAGATCCATAGTGAATAGTAATGAGGATACTGGCGGCGCCAAGGGCCAATCCAATAAGCGAATAGACGTGCTTGCTGTGTTTCTCCCACCAGGTTAGTTCACCGAGTGCCCGACGAATATCTTCCGGTTCACAGGACGATTTGATATGGCGAATGAGTTGTTCTTTGCTGAGTTTGGCATGCCCCGCCAAACCTAATTTGTTCGCGAGACTTCTCAGCTCGTACTTAAAAAGGCCTTCAATGATCGGATAATCTTTCTCGATCAACTGGACTGCTCCAACTTGCCATCGTTACTGTACGTGTTCGGAAAAGAAAGGAGAAATCGGACTAGGTCGGTGCGAGTATAGCGGACGGGCGGACAAGTCCGCCATCTGCCGCTATTTCACCGTGTATTTGGTGCGAGATCTTGACAGCTCGCGCCTTCATTAGCTCCGCTTCGAACCAAACCCGAATCAGCCTGGCGAGTATGATTTGTAAGGCTCAGCATTGAGGCTGGTCCTAAGTTCGTGTCAATAGTAGAGGAGCAACTGTTCTCAAGGGTTGGTATAGACGAGTGTTTGCTTCAGGAGACTTCGGCCGTTTCGAAATGTCACAAGGCTATTGCTTTGTTCTTTGAGACGATAGTCTGGAATAGGCTGCAGATTCAATCGATCGCCGCACGCTGATTCTACGCCTTCGAACGATGGCTCCTGGGAAAAGGAGCCGTTAGTTTGATCCGGGTAGCCCTCGCGAGATCACCCCGGCCGAGTCGCGGCAGGCGACGAGGCCAAAGAGCACTGTAGTTCAGATCTGCCCCTCAGTCCCGTCCGTTTTCCGTTGGTGTCTTTTTCGGGGGATATATCTATCTATACCCCTTGCTTGTCTGGCCGGGCTCAATCCGCAGCGCCGTGCCCGCGATGTACTTTGATGACCCGTACCGTCGCTTCGCCGAAGATCGGCAGGCCCACGAGGACGATGGTCAGCTTGCCGCTCATGAACGCCTAATCAGGCAGCGCCGCCAGGATGGCGGTCATGTTCTTCTTGTAGGCGCGCAGGGCATTCCTGCCTTGCGCGGTCAGCTGATAGATCGTGCGCGGCCGGTTACCCTCGAAGGATTTCTCGATCTTGACGAGCCGCGCGTCGCCCAGGCGATTCATCTGCACCGACAAATTGCCCTTCGACATCTCGGAGAGTTTCAGCAGGTAGGTGAAATCGGCGCGCTTGACCACGGCCAGGAATGCCATGAGGCGCAGTCTCGCCGGTTCGTGGAGCAGTGCATCGATCTGCGGGATGTCCAGGGCAACCGAGCTCATGGCGCATCCTCGGAGACTATTGCGTTGTTGCGCATGAACCTGACGAGGATCGCCGTCGCGGGAACGGCCATGACACTGCCCGCGATTGCGAGGATCATTCCCGGCCGCAACCCGAAGATCCCGCCGGTGGTGCCGACGCCTGCGAGAACGGCGGCGTAGACCAGGAACCTCGGTGTCGCGATCAGGGCTGCCGTTGCAATCGCGAGCAACGCGAGCAGCACCGCCGGCAGTCCGGCGATCAACGTCATGGACGGATTCTGGCCGAGGCGGTCGCGCAGGAAGTACATTTCGATCCCGAGGATCAGGCAGCCGATGCCGGCGTAAAGGATCAACCGGAGCATGCTCGTGTTGCGACGCTGACGGGCGTCGCTGAATTCCACCATGCCGAGGCGCGGCTCGATGAGACGCCGCCGGCACGGACCCCATGCAGGCACGAGCCAGGCGGGCACGAACGCCGCGCCGACCGGAAGGTCGAACAGCCAGAACAACCCGATCGCAAACACGCCGGCTGCGGCGAATACGTCGAGCAGCCCGTCATTCCAGTACGCGCGATAAACGCGTTGCTCAATGGCACCCGTGTTTTCCAACATGACTTCACCCATTGGTCTATGTCATAAACGGGTTTATACCATAAACCTAAAGATCGGGTATCGTGGATTTCCGAAGTATCACCCCTGCCACATTTGGCCATTTTCGCTTCACGCCGCCCGCACTTTTAGTGCGTCTAATCTCACTGACGCACAGGGAGGCAAGCAATGCAGACGATCATTTCGCGATTGCGACAATCGGCATCGGCAAAGGTGTTCACGATAGGCCTTCTGATCCTGTTGCTCCTGATCCCTCTAAACATGGTGCGCGGGACGATCAGCGACCGCAGCCAGATTCACCAGACCACGAGGCTGGATATCCACAGAACCTGGGGACAGGCGCAGGTCGTCGCGGGACCGGTGCTGGTTCTCCCGTACGACGTCGTCTACGTAAGCGACCGCGGTGAGCGCTTCACCGAAAGGCGAGAGCTTTATCGTCTGCCGACAGAGCTTGCGATTGACGCGTCCGTTGACTCGGAGATCCGCTACCGGGGAATTCACAAAGTGCCGGTCTATTCGGCGAGTATTCGCTTGCAGGGCTATTTCGATGCCATCGATACGGAGCGCCTCGACATCGATGAGGCGAATATTCACTGGGAAGACGCATCCATCGTCGTCGGCGTCAGTGACGGGCGCGCAATCGCCGAAACGCCCAACCTCGATCTGAACCGCGAATCGATCGCGTTCGTGCCCGGCGGGCAGCTGGTCGATGGCTTTCCGCCCCAGATCCAGGCGCATCTGGGCGATGCGCTTCCTGACAATCGCGGCCGGGCACTGGCGTTCGACACGATGCTGCGGCTGAAAGGCAGCGATTCGCTCAAGTTCCTGCCGCTCGGTGACACGACCCGCGCGAGCATGACGTCGACGTGGGCGTCGCCGAGTTTTTCCGGCGCTTATCTGCCGCACTCCCGCGACATCGGCGATGGCGGTTTCAGCGCCGACTGGCAGGTATCGAGCATTGGCCGGTCGCTGCCGTCTCATTGGACCGATGGGACGGATGCTGCGGAGTTGGCGGCATCGGCTGCGTTCGGCGTGGATCTGTTCGTTCCGATCAGCGTCTACCGGCTGACGACGCGCGCTGTCACCTACGGCGTGCTGTTTGTCGTGCTGACGTTCGTCAGCTATTTCCTGTTCGAGGTCGTCGCCGGGCTCCGGCTGCATCCCCTGCAGTACCAGATGGTCGGATCGGCCAACGTGATCTTCTTCCTGCTGCTGATCTCGCTGGCCGAGCACATCGGCTTCGGTTTTGCGTACGTCGCGAGTGCGCTGGCCTCCAGCGGACTCGTCGTCGGCTACAGTGTTTCCGTGCTGGGCGAGCGCGGTCGCGCGATGATCATCGGCGGAATCCTGTTCACGCTCTATTGTTTCCTTTACATGACGTTGAAAGCCGAGACTTACGCTCTACTCGCGGGATCGGTCGGACTCTGGGCGGCGCTTGCGATGGTCATGTTCCTCACGCGCCGAATCGACTGGTACCGAACGTCCGGTACGTCGCCTTCCTGAATTGCCGTGCCATCGCAACCGCGGCTCTGCTAACATATTGTGAAGTAGAAAGTCACAATGTGAAATATCGATGCGCGAGAGAAAAACGCCCCGGGGGGCGCAAGCGGCACTGCGTGCCGTCCGCTTGTTAAAACTGTTCACGGCCGAGCAGCCCGAGCTGCAGCTCGGCGAGGTCAGCAAGCTCTCTGGTCTCAACAAGACGACGGCACACCGGTTGCTGCAGGCCCTGCACAGCGAGGCGCTCCTGGACCGGGACGCCGGAAACGGGGCCTATCGCCTGGGGCCGGCTTTGATGGCCCTCGGCGTGCAGGCATTGTCGAGCGACAACCTGCGACAGAAGGCCCGTCCGTTGCTAAAGCGCCTGGCCGGGGAGACCGGCGAGACCGCGACGCTCGAAATCCCGATCGACGACACGATGCTGGTACTCGACGAGGTAACGGGCGGTCACGTCGTCGCCGCGGGGGGCAACGTCGGCAAGCGCTGGCCAATGCATGCGACATCGACGGGCAAGGCATTCATCGCTTTTCACGAGCGCGGTATCGAGCGGCTCGCCGGGCGCCTGACGCCTCTCACCGCAAAGACGATTACCGACCTTGCACGGCTCGAGGCCCAGTTTGGCGAGATTCGGCGCCGGGGATTCGCGGAAACCGTCGACGAGCTCGAGGACGGGTTCTCCGGGGTCGGTGCCGTGGTCCGGGACAGTACGGGGGAAGTGCTCGGCGCGTTGTCCGTCTGCGGGCCGACGCAGCGAATGACCGAAAGCCGGAGAGCCAGTCTTGGCGCGACGTTGTGCGCGGCAGCCGGTCATCTGCAGCCGCGCTATTGAGTGCCCATGTTAAGATTCGGCGCGATTCATGGCGGCAGGAATAACGACATCAATAATCGCAAGCTGGTTTCCCCGAGCCCGATCCGACACGCCCTGGCCGCGGGCCTGATCGCGGCACTCATTCCGTTCTCCGCCGTGGCGCTCGAAATCGAAGCGCCGGACGTGGGCCTTGCCGGTGTGCCGCTCGACTACGCCGTTACGGGCGCAGACCCGGGAGCGAATGTGACGCTGGAGGCGGGCGACGCGCGTCTCAGCGCGACGGCCGGCGCCGACGGCAGAGCCGTATTCGACGACGTCGTCCTGGCCGCGCGCGGCGAGGCAACGGTCACCGCAACGAGCGTCGGCGAGTCTGTCAGCACGGACGTACGCGTCATTCCGGGCTGGGTCTCGGTGCTTCCTGCCGTCCTCGCCATCACGATCGCGCTGACCCTGCGCAACGTGATCCCCGCA